>NZ_JBXXZH010000241.1:0-14128 GCF_059640475.1 Calothrix sp. CBUCES-K 9914 | reverse complement strand
TTAGTAAACAACCAAAATCTATACTTTGTGTACCAATTATTAACCAAGGTAAATTTATTGGACTACTTTATCTAGAAAATAATCTCATAACAGGCGCCTTTACATCAGAACGCATTAAAATCTTAGGAATTCTGTCGGTACAAGCAGCAATTTCTGTAGAAAACGCCATACTTTTAACAAACCTAGAGTTAAAAGTAGAAGAGCGAACAAAAGAATTAAACCAAAAAAACTTACAGTTACAGCAAGCAAAAGAAGCTGCTGATGTGGCAAACCAAGCAAAAAGCGAATTTTTGTCAAATATGAGCCATGAACTCAGAACTCCTCTAAATGGAATTTTGGGTTATACACAAATTTTAAAACGAAATAGTCGTAGTCTAAATAAAAACGAAGCAGCCATAGTACAACAGAACAACGGATTGAATGTAATTCAAAAGTGCGGTGAACACTTGTTAACACTAATTAATGATATATTAGACATCTCCAAAATAGAAGCTGGTAAAATGGAAATTAGTAACAGTAATTTTCATTTTACCAGTTTCTTAACTAGTATTTCTGATATCGTGCGAATTCGAGCCGAACAAAAGGGTATTAAGTACATTTGTCAACAAGGCTATCCATTACCAACACTAATTAAAACAGATGAAAAAAGGTTAAGACAAGTATTAATCAATTTGTTAGGTAACGCGATTAAGTTTACTGATAATGGAAGTGTTAATTTTAATGTACAATCAATTAGTCGTTCTATCCTAAGTGATACAGCGCAACTAAGCAAAATCAGATTTACTATAGAAGACACTGGTTGCGGAATGGCAGAAGAACAGTTGGATAAAATATTTTTGCCTTTTGAGCAAGTTGAGCAACAGAACCAAAAAAGGGAAGGGACGGGTTTGGGATTAACTATCAGTCAAAGTATTGTAAAAATGATGGGTGGTGAAATCAATGTCACAAGCACCCCTAATGTTGGTAGCGTTTTTTGGTTTGATTTAGATTTAATGGAAGTAAGGGAGTTAATTGAAACGACTCAGGACGAAAAAAGACAAATCATCGGCTATAAAGGGGAAAAACGCACAATTTTGATAGTAGATGACCAAAAAGATAATCGCGCGGTATTAGAAGTTTTTCTGTCAGATTTAGGATTTACCATTATTCAAGCGGTAGATGGTCAAGAAGCGCTAGAGAAAGCTGCTGAGTTTAAACCTGATATAATCTTTATGGACTTAGTGATGCCGAGATTAGATGGTTTTGAAGGAACTCGTCGTATCCGACAAACACCCGAACTTAAAAAAATGATAATCATTGCGACTTCGGCAAGCGTCTTCGACTTTAATAAACAAGAGAGTCGAAGCGCTGGATGCGATGATTTTCTTCCCAAACCAGTTAGCTTTGAGATACTTTTAGAACAATTGCATCAATACCTAAAATTAGAGTGGATATATGAAGGAGGCAATGATAACACACCAGTAAGTATCGATTCTCAGAAACCGCAGGTTGTGGCGCCACCCCCTGAAGAAATTGTAGTTTTGTTAGATTTAGCTAACAAAGGCAACCTAAGACGTATTTTAGAACACTTGACAAGACTTGAACAAATGGACAATCAATTTACATTGTTTGCTCAACAATTACGAGAATTAGCTAAAGAGTTTAAGGTAAAGCAAATGCGTGAGTTTATTAAAAGTTATTTATGAAAAGGTTATAATTATGGTATAATACCGATTTAATATGAAGCTGCAAATAACTAAATCCCCCCAACCCCCCGCGTGGAAGGGGGGCTAAGAATAATAATGTGCATCCTCATATAAAAATGGTATAAGCATAATTTTATTAAAAATGGTTTAATACTAAAAAAGTAGAGTAAACTAAACTAAAACCTATGTATTCAAGATGAGTAACTACATAGATAATGTAAATGCAAATTTGACTGATTATGATGCTAATGCTATTGATAATGCTACAATTTTAGTTGCTGATGATACTCCTTACAACTTAGGTGTTTTATTCGATTATTTGAACGAATATGGGTTTGAAGTTTTACTTGCTGAAGATGGCGAAAGTCTTCTTGAACAAGTTAAATATGCTTTGCCAGATATCATTTTACTCGATGTGATGATGCCGGGAATTAATGGCTTTGAAACTTGTCGGCGCCTCAAAGCTCAGGAAATGACGAAAGACATTCCAGTAATTTTCATGACTTCGCTTACTGATACCGAAAGTAAAGTTAAAGCTTTTAGTGTTGGAGGTGTTGATTATGTTACAAAACCTCTTGAACACGAAGAAGTTGTAGCGCGCGTAACAACTCATTTAAAGTTGCGAAATTTACAAAAGAAGTTGAAAGAGCAAAATGAACATTTACAAAGAGAAATTGAGGAACGTTTGAAAGCGGAACGGGAAATTAAGCAACTGAATGAGGATTTGAAAAACAGAACTATACAGCTTGAGGCAGTAAATCAAGAGTTGGAAGCTTTTAGCTATTCGGTTTCTCATGACTTGAGTAATCCATTATCGATTATTAATGGTTATGCTTACATGTTACAAGAAGCCGAAATTATAAAAAACCATGAAGATATTCTGTCTTCTGTAACACGAATTCGGTCTGCTGCCAAACGTATGGATCAGTTGATTGAAGATTTGATGTACTTAGCGAAAGTAACCCGTTCTGAAATCAGTTTCAAGTCGGTTGCTTTGAGTGAGATAGTAAAAGAGATTGTTGATTCCCTAAAACTTTCGGCGCCAGAAAGGAATGTAGATTTTATTATTGCCGATGATATATTTGCTCAGGGAGATGCTAGACTATTAAAAATCGCGTTAGAAAATCTCATTGGTAATGCTTGGAAGTATACAGGAAAAAAATCCTACGCACGAATTGAATTTGGTGTTGAAGAAACTGACCTAAAAGCTACCACGTACTTTATTCGAGATAACGGTGTTGGCTTTGACCCAACTTTAAGCAACAAACTTTTTAATCCCTTCGTCCGTTTACATACTAGAAAACAGTTTGAAGGTACAGGTATTGGATTAGCAACTGTTCAACGTATAATTCAACGTCACGGTGGCAGTATACGGGTACAAGCGCAAGTTGATGTTGGCGCCACGTTTTATTTTACCTTAAGTAACTAAGTAAGATTAAAGAAAATTGCGAAGTACTTCAACTGTGGCTAGGCCTGTTTTTTCCCAGCTAAATTCCTTGGCTCTGTTAATACCTAGTTGAGAAAGTTTATGGCGTAGTTTTCCGTCATCTATAATTTGTTGCATTGCCGAAGTTATTTCTTTTACATTATATGGGTTAATCAAAATTGCAGCGTTAGAAGTAACTTCTGGGAGTGAAGATAAGTTAGAAGTAATTACAGGTGTACCACATGCCATTGCTTCGAGAACAGGAAACCCAAACCCTTCCCATAAACTCGGAAAGACAAACGCAAGCGCGCGGCTAATTATTTTAGGTAATTCACTATAAGTTACATAATCTAAAATTTTTACTTGGTCAGTAATTCCTAATTCTGACAGTTGTATGCGTAAACTAGGTGTAAAACGCTCATCAGTCGGTCCAGCTAACCATAATTCGTAATCTTGATGATTTGGTAAAGCAGCAAAAGCAGAAACTAGTCGATTTATATTTTTATACTTATCCTGTCTTCCTAGATAAAGAAAGTAAGGTTTTTTATTGGTATCTGCAACTAAGTTTTGTTCAAATGGTCGAAAATGATTGGTATCGTATGCTAGCAATATTGGTGTAATTTTACTTGCCGAAATACCATAAAAATCAGTAACGTCTTTAGCTGTTGAATGCGAATTACAAACAATGTGTTGGGCTTGAGCTAGAATTTGCGGAACGTAATAGCGCGCGTAGTTGGTAAGAGGAGAGCGCCAATTTGGAAACCGTAGTGGAATTAAATCGTGAACTTGAACGATGTAGCGACATTTGCTAAATAATGGCGCCTCTGGTAAAGGAGAAAATAATAGCTTTGCATTGAGTTCTTGATAAATTTGCGGTAACTGTAACTGTGTCCACAGCAAGCGATGTAAATGTCCCTTTGAACCATGAGCAGGTGTAAGATTATCTGGAACCGAGTAACATTGAAAATCAGAATAGCTCTCAGCGGCTAAAAGTGTTGGATTTAAAGATTTAAGATGCGGAAATAAGTTTATAGCATAGTTACTAATACCAGTTGGTTGGGAGAATACGATTGATAAGTTAACTAGCAATTCGTTTAATTCATTCATCTTCTGAGGTAAGTAATCCATTGTTAATTGAGTTAGAACGATTATGCCAGTACATAAGTATACCTTGAAATTTACCAATTGTAACGTTAGGTTTAATGAAAATAAACATCAAAGCAGAGCAAATCAGTCGAATTAATCGTAAAATCAGAACAACTGAATTGGTATATCTTTCCAAAGTTATCAGATAGCTATAAGTACTATGTAAAATCTTTTTTCTCATAAAGCGGTTAGTAATTGAAGAAGGTTGATGAATCACCAACAAAGACTTCGTAATAGCAATTTTATAACCGGATTGAAAATAACGTCTACAAAAATCAAAATCTTCATAATAAAGAAAATATTCTGGGTCAAATAGCGGACAAGAAGAGAAATTACGTAAATTTATAATCAAGCTACAACCAGAAACCCAGTCACATTCAACGTAAGCAGCTTTTGAACTCGTTATCAAATCAACGTTTTTAATAGTTCCAGTTTTCGGAAAAAAGCTACCTCCAGCAAACCAAATTTGATTACCAGGAGTACGGATGATTGTTCCTAAAATAGAAATTTCTGGGTACTCAGTAAAAAACGAATCAAGCTTGGGGAAAGGATTTTCGATAAAGTAGGTATCAGGATTAATAATCCAAACTACTGCATTAGTATCTTGAGTATAAATCCATTTCAAACCTAAATTACAAGCGGCGCCAAAACCAAGATTACACCCAGCATCAATAACTAAAATATTTTCGTTATTTAGAAGATCAACACTCTGGTCATCAGAAGAGTTATTAATGATAACAAGTTTATACTTAAAACTTGCTTTCTCTGGCAGCGAATTGAGTAACTGAGAAATAAGTGAAGTCGAATAATAATTTACGGTTACAAAATAAATCACGTTAACTCGATTTGACAGTCGTCACCATTTTTAATGTAGTTCTTATTTATTCGATGTAATATCATAAAATCAGCATATTGGCAATAAAAACTTATTATTTTATTAATAGTGAGTACTAATACTCAGCATCATAACATTGAAATACTGCGTAGAGTGGGCATTGCCTACCATACACAATTTTTATGGAGAACATTAATTTTACCTAAAGAAGGTTGGTTCTTGGTTCAAATGCAAGATACATATAGGTTAAGTAATTATCCAATCGTAATGATTAAGTAAATAAAGCTATATTGCGCCGCACATTTTTTTCAGAATTCTCTTCAAGTCAAGAAATCTTAAAATTTTATAATTTCAGAATAATCCTGAGATATTACGAGCATATCAGCGTAAATTAAAGTTATAAGCTCGACTTATAACACATTTTAGTTTTTTCTACCATAAAAATAAATATTTTCTTTACAAAGCGCAACAATTTACTCATTTTATAAGGGGGAATTATGAGAATTTTGAAGTTCGGGAACAATTTTTGCTTCTCTATCTAAAGGTGGAGGAGCTAGAAACTATGGATACCAAAGAGTTTACGGTTACGTAGTAGTGTTAAATAAGCTTTACATGACGATGTATCTTTATTTTGATATAATTTCTACGTGTGTTCCCATTTCATTGTTTTTAAATATTCAGCTATGATGCCAGTAATTATGGCTGGATGCCTCATGGCATAGGGAATACCAATTTACACAAATATTATCCAGTAAATCTGGAAACATACCTATGCCCGTCAACTTATTTGATCCAAATTACTATCGTAGTGTAAATTCAGACTTACGCGAGTTGAGTGTTTCAAGCGCGTTGTCACATTTTTACACTGGTGGCTTAAACCAAGGTTTAGAATTTTCGTCTATAGTCGATTTATCCTTCTACCGCGCGTCTAACGGCGATTTAGCAGGATTTAACAATCAACAGCTTTTTGAACATCTATCAAATACAGGAATTGCAGAAGGTCGTAAATTTTCAAAAGTTTTCGACCTTAAATATTATCGAGATAATAATTCCGATTTAGCTGGTTTGAGTAACGAACAGCTGTTTACCCATTTTGTTAGTTATGGTATAAGCGAAGGTCGGAATGCAAGTCCCTACATAACAGATGATGCGGTTCCTGGCAAATTCAAGTCTGCTATCTCGATAACTGGAAACTCAGTTCCTGTCGTCTTTCGGGAGTCTGTTGGAGACAATGACCAGAGTGATGTATACGAGTTACAGCTAGAATCCCAGAATACAAGTTTGAATGTTGTACTCAATGGAATGACCGCGAATGCTGATTTACAGCTACTTAACGGCAATGGCAATGTTCTAAGCAGTTCCACAAACTCTGGAAATTTTAACGAATTAATCAGTTATAACAACTTGAACAGTGGTAAATACTACGTTCGTGTATATCAACCAGTTGGCGGTCAAAACACTAACTATAACTTGAGTGTGTCAACCAAACTGCTATCGAATGAAGCTACTACTAATTCACAATCAGTTGTACCAGTCATTCAAACAACTTCAGCACCCTCAATCCCAACTCCGAATAGCTTCCTTGAAGAAGTTGTAAATTTGGTAAACATACAGCGTTCTAGCAAAGGATTACAACCACTCGTGTTGAATGATAAATTGAATCAAGTTGCCTATAGTCATAGTCAGGATATGGCGTTGAATGACTACTTCAGTCATACTGCATTGAATGGTTCCAGTCCTCAAGTCCGTGCAAGTCAAGCTGGTTATAGTTATTCGCGTTTTGGTGAAAACATTGCCGCAGGTTACGTCACACCAAAAGAAGTTGTTGATGCATGGATGACTAGTGAAGGTCATCGTGCAAATATACTGAATCCTAATTACAAACAGATTGGAATTGGTTATTATTACTTAAGCAATGATACAGGTAACTGTAATTACAACTATTACTGGACTCAGGATTTTGGTACTCCAGCATAAATGTTAATGTTAATGTGTGTAGAAACGTTATATGTAGTACAAAGTTACATGTAACGTCTGTACATAACACATAACGTTTTGGGGTAGGATGTCCCCTTTAATTTATGTGCGTTATAACTTTTGACTCCAAGAGTTTTGACATCCAAGGCAGGATTACAAAAAGGGCGCCTAAAACAACGAGAAATACAGAAATACATAGAAGCTGTTCACCTTTAATATCGAGAACGCCTTGTAGAATTACTTCTCGTAAAGATGAAACGATAGAAATTTCGACGGCGGCGCCAACAGAAATGCGGCGTTCTTGCAAGTAATCAACAAGCAGACGAAATAACTCTACCAAAATTAAAATAAATAAAATATCTGATGTAACTTGCCGAACTTCAAGAGGTCGCAACAGATTGATAAATAAATCAACAAGCCGCAGCACCATTACACAAAATAAGCTCAGGCATAAAGAAACAACAATAACATCTTGAAATACTTCCAAATTGCGAACAATTTGTTTACGTTGGAACCAACTCGTAAATTTTCCTTTAAGGTTTGGTTGCATAGTATCCCAATTCACAGAACTTATTTTCTACTTCATCATAAATAATTTATAATTTCCGAAAAGTTACTCGTCTACAAAATAGTAGAGACGCTCCGGAACCGGAGCGTCTCTACTCAGCACTAATATGTTGAATTGGAATTTCAATCCGAAATTCGGTACTTTTTCCGGGTTCGCAGAAGCACTCGATTTTGCTACCGTGTTTTTCAACAATAATTGGTAGCTAATAGATAACCCTAGTCCAGTACCTTTAGCAGGTTCATTAGTAGTAAAGAATGGGTCAAAAATACGCGATTGCACTTCTTCAGGAATACCGCATCCGTTATCATGAATACGAATTAAAATTCTTTTCTCTTGACTCAACATTTAATAAAGACGCTGTTTTCTTTTCTTCTATTCTAGCTTGGTTTAGCTCTTCATTTATAACTTTGCTAACATGGAACCTATCTACCGTTACAAGGGAATTTGAGCAAACTTTCTCAACTAAATTTTTATAATTCCCGGTCATATCCATACTAACTTCTTCTATTTTTTCTAGAACTTCTTCTCCCCACGTTTTCATGAACTTCTCTATTTCAACTTGTTTTCGTTCTTTTACTAACCCTATTAATTTTATAGTTTATCTTGAATTTCTTTGGGTATCCTATATCGTTGTCTGTGAAGCAAATTTTGATTTTGCTGTCAGAAATTATTTCAGTAGTAATTATAACGTTAGATTCTGGTAAGGTGGGCACTGCCCACCCTACATATACATTAGTCGTTTGGAAGTGTAATAACAGCTACTGGACACTGTGCTTTACTAAAAATGGCATTTGAACGATGACCAAAGAAAACTCGACCAGACACAGTACGAATAATGCTGCCTAAAACAATCAAATCTACCTCACTGTTGCGTGCGTACTGAAGGATTTCTAACTCGACAATTCCTTTTAGAATAACAGTCTCGACAATTGCCCCTAACGAGCGTCCAAATTCTGCTTGGCTATTGAGAATCTGTTTAGCAATTTCAACTGCTGAGTGGGTAGTTTGCTCCTCGAATAAAGAATATTCTTGCTGAGTTCGATTGATGACATTTATCAATGTAACAATAGCTCCAGTTTCTGCGGCAATTGTACTAGCAACTTCTACTGCGTGTCTACTGTAGTTAGTACCTGTTGTCGGTACTAGGATATGACTAATTTTATAGAAGTCACTATGTGGTGTTTGTGTATATAAACTTGATTTTACCAGCATTGTGGGACAGTTAGCTTCTCTAACTACCCGGTCAAACTGTAAATTTAATCTCACACGACTACCAACAACCTGACTTTCAATGGCACCCATTACAATTAAATCATAGCCTTTGTTAGCTTCTTTTAGTATTACATCAGCTTTGTTACGTCCTGACTCAATTTTGCTTTGCCAACTGGAGTGAGATGACAAATTCATGGATGATGTTATTTCAGCAATAGTATTAGTTGCCACAGATGCTGGCAATTTTCCTTTGGACTTTTTATTGGCTTCTGCATATAAAACCGTTAATTCTAATGGAATGGAATGTGCTAGGTAAGTAATTAATTGAGCGGCTAGCTTGACATTTTCACCTCCTTGTGTGGGTAAAAGGACTCGCTGAATACGCTTAACAAAACTACGACTTGCTTGTTCTTCTTGCTTTAATCGTTTTGCTTCTGCTTCGCTTATTGATACATGTGACAACGACCAACGCAATAACGGCGGCGCCATAAGGGATGTAACAATTGCCACCATTACAATAATTGAATACATTTGGGGATTCAATACACCCAAGGAAACGCCAATAGTGGCAACAATAATTTCCATTGCCCCACGCGCGTTCATCCCTGAACCCATTGCTATACCTTCCCAATGACTCAATCCTCCGATACGAGAACCGATATAGGCACCTGTAAATTTACCGAAACAGGCAATTGCCAGCACTATTAAACCAATAAAAAACGTTCCAGGTGTGAATATATCGAGTAAATTTACTCTTAATCCGGCTGTGGCAAAGAATATTGGCGCCAGAAACCCGCTTGTAATCAACTCTAGCGTTATCCCAGCTTCCCGACTAAAACGCGGAGATTGTCCTGCTAAAATTCCGACCACAAATGCTCCGAGTGCTGCTTCAATTCCTAAGCTATGGGTCAAAGCTGCGGCGCCGAATGCTAGTACTAATAAAGCTGATAAATTCGCAGTAGTCCCACCAACATAATCATCTACCCAGCGGAATATCAAAGCCATTAACGAGCGACCGATTGTAAAAGCAAGTCCCAAAAATAGGACGGCGCCTCCAATTGACCGTAATACTGTTTGAATATCAAATTTGCCACTGCTTGCTAACCCAGATACTACCGAAAGGAGAATCCAACCAATCGTGTCATCAGTCATACCAGCAGCAAGGGTGATTTGACCGATATCACGCCGAATCAAATTTAAATCCATTAGTACTTTGGCTATTACTGGTACTGCGGAAATACTCATCGCAGTTGCTATAAACAGACTAAAGATTAAACGTTCATTTGGGTTTGCCAAAAAATTATCTGGCAAAAACCAACCTAACCCTAGTCCAGTAGCAAAAGGAAAGATAATTCCTCCCAATGAAATTAGCAGCGCTGTTTTACCTTTACTGACAATTAAATTTAAGTCAGTCTCTAACCCAGTGACAATCAATAAAAACAGCACCCCTAACCATGACACCACGGCAAGTAAGTCAGACTGTGCTTGGTTGTGGGGAAATATATGCTCTTGTATATTAGGTAATAACCAGCCAAACAGCGAAGGACCAAGTAAAACACCTGCAAGCAGTTCACCAACTACAGGTGGTAGCTTGATACGGCGCATAAATTCACCTAAACCTCTAGCAATCAAAAGTAGCAAAGCTAAATCCAGCAACACCAAAAGCAATTGGTGATGACCAAGTGGTTTAATTAAACCGCCTTGACTAGCTGAAGTAACCGCAATTAGAAAATTTCGCGGTAGAATCATGGTTTGGCGTCATTTTTAATCGTTTATATAAGGGAATCATCAACTGAACTCAACAAAGCTATCATCTACCTTAGAGTAGTAAAATTTTAGCTTCTAGTATGGTATTTTTGAACCTACTTAACAAACCTAATTTTTTGTGTTGTGCCACTTTCACAGTCAAACTACGATTATTGTAGGTTGGCTAGACCATACTTACTATCACTAGCTCATGTGCTACTTCTTCTAATTTATCCATAATTATCTGCTGACTCTCATTCGATAACTTATTAAACTTAGCTTCATATTCAGTATCATTAAAACTATCTAAAACATCCCATATTAATAATTCAGTTAGTAAGCTGACTTGCTCATGATACTGATTTATATCATTAGACATTCTACCAACTTTGGAAATAACGTTATTCAATCTATTCAATGTTACAAGTCTTAATATCTCCTCAGTTACTAATAATTCTACATCTAGCTGTTGATAATCCCACTTCTGCGCTTGATGAAAACGACTATCTTCGGCAAATTTCAATATTTTCTTCTTAACGATAGGTCTAATTCTATCTTTTTTAGTCTCTATATAAATAGACTTAACTGGTTTAATAACTACTCCCTCAGCTTTATTCACAGGTAACGTAGGCAACTTGAGCATTTGTGGAATAGTAGATTCAAATTCTATCTTATAATTAAAAGCCTGTTCAAATTTACCTATAAACAAAGGTTCCGCTCGCATCATCCCAACTTCCTGTAATACCTGAAGCGTCACATCATAATCTAAATATTCATTTTTATTTTGACTCATCACACTAATATCAAAAGCACAGTATTCAATATTTGGCGAATAATAAACACCCGTTTGCACAGCTTGCGCGCGTTCAACTGCTGGAACATCTGCATGTGGATACTCACCTCCAAATAGCTCTCCGTAAATAGTTGCACGTTGTAAACCCGGTATTTTTTTTTGTAAGATATTAAAAACTTCTTTAGCTTGCGCTTCTAATCGTCGTCTTTTCTCTAAATAACCAAAAAAATCCTCACCCGGTTGTAATAATTCTTTTCTCTTGGCGAAGTCAATCTCAACACCATCTGTAGTTATACCAAAATTGGCACCGTGAATTTTCTCAGTCACAATCCAGTCAACCTTCTTTAACAACCGATAGTCTGACTCACTCAACTGCAATTGATTTAGGCTCTCTGGTATTTTATGATAGCTACTATATTTCCAACCTGCATCACTCATAAACCAATTAAAACTTTATATTAGATTGTAGCCTATATTTGTAGCTTGCAGCAGTTTTTATTTTTTTTAATAAAATAATTAAATCTTAAGTAAAGTTATCCTTCTATACATAATTAATAATGTTTACGTTGCTATATTTTATACATAAATGCAAATAATAATTGTTTTTTCACGCTTAGTATTGCATCTATCCAACATAGTTTTTATCAAGTATTAGTTTCTAAGGGACTTCCATATAAAAAATCTCCCTTCATGATATGAGTGGAGTGGGCATCAACGCAAACGCCCCAGTTTAGAACAGGCTCCTTGGATGCCTGTTCCACATTCTGGAAGAATTAAAACTTTTTACCTTCTTGTACTAGTGGTCTGTGTCAATAGTTTTGGGGTGTTACGTAAATAACAAAACCTTGTAGAGACGTTACATGTAACGTCTCTACATTCTTTGTGGTTAATTTTGTGGTGTAGGTGCCAATTCCTAACTCTCTTGACTCTTATCTCTGTTTCTCTATATCTTTGTGGTTAAAAAAATATCACACCAAAATTAATGACATGAACCAGTAGCTTCAACATTTTCCTTATAATTTAAAAGGTACATTAAGTATATTCGCTTTTAAGCTATTGTTTATTATGACCACTTCTAACCGCCGCTACCATATTACTACCTTCGGTTGCCAGATGAATAAAGCTGACTCGGAGCGCATGGCTGGTATTCTAGAAGACATGGGCTTTGAGTGGTCAGAAGACCCAAACCAAGCAAATGTAATACTTTACAATACTTGTACTATTCGTGATAACGCTGAACAAAAAGTATATTCTTATTTAGGTAGACAAGCCAAGCGCAAGCACTCGGAACCTGATTTAACTTTGGTTGTTGCGGGTTGTGTTGCACAGCAGGAAGGAGAATCTTTACTGCGACGTGTCCCAGAATTAGATTTAGTGATGGGACCACAGCACGCCAACCGTCTTAAAGATTTGTTACAGCAAGTTTTTGATGGCAACCAAGTTGTTGCTACAGAAGCTGTACATATTATTGAGGATATCACTAAGCCGCGTCGCGATAGTAAGGTGACGGCGTGGGTTAATGTTATATATGGATGTAATGAGCGCTGCACTTATTGTGTTGTTCCAGGTGTACGGGGTGTTGAACAGTCACGTACTCCAGAAGCTATCCGCGCGGAAATTGAACAATTAGGACGCCAAGGTTATAAAGAAATTACGTTACTGGGTCAAAATATAGATGCATATGGACGTGACTTACCTGGCAGCACTCCCGAAGGGCGCCATCTCCACACGCTGACTGATTTACTATATTATGTACACGATGTACCGGGTATCGAACGAATTCGATTTGCAACTTCTCACCCCCGCTATTTTACAGAACGGTTGATTAAAGCTTGTGCGGAACTGCCCAAGGTATGCGAACACTTTCATATTCCCTTTCAGTCAGGTGATAACGAAGTGTTAAAAAGAATGTCGCGCGGGTATACTCACGAAAAATATCGTCGTATCATCGATAAAATTAGGGAATACATGCCCGATGCATCGATTAGCGCTGATGCAATTGTTGGTTTTCCTGGGGAAACTGAAGAACAGTTTCAAAATACCCTCAAACTAACAGAAGATATTGGCTTTGATATGTTGAATACTGCTGCATACTCACCTCGACCTGGTACACCTGCGGCAGTATGGGATGAACAATTGAGCGAAGATGTTAAAAGTGACAGATTACAACGTCTCAATCATCTTGTTAATATCAAAGCAGCAGAACGTTCACAAAGATATATGGGACGTATCGAAGAAGTCCTAGTAGAAGACCAAAACCCTAAAGATGCAACCCAAGTTATGGGTAGAACTGATGGAAACCGTTTGACTTTCTTTACTGGGAACATTAAAGAACTGAAGGGTCAGTTAGTCAAAGTCAAAATTACAGAAGTTCGTGCTTTTAGTTTGACTGGTCTACCTGTTTTCGTTCCAGAACCTGTGTTGGTATAGTTTTACACTGCGTTGTCGAGACGCGATATATCGCGTCTCTACATTTTTGATTATCGTAAAGATTCGTAAATCATTGTAACTACAATTAAACACACTAGAACTACTCCCAGGCGCCAAAACCAGTTAAATGTAAACGAAAGCACAGCTACACCGAAACCACTGGATATTCCTAAGATAGTGGATAATGTGTAAGCAATAGCAATACCTAAAGTTAGTAGCAAGAAGTATTTGATGAACTTTGCAACTAAGCGAAATAAAGGACTGTAGTTATTAGTAGTCATGATAATACGCTCGCTTTTATGACTCAAGA
>NZ_JBXXZH010000240.1:0-14298 GCF_059640475.1 Calothrix sp. CBUCES-K 9914 | reverse complement strand
ATAATTAGGTTGTATAGACAGTGCTTTGTCGAAACTATCAATAGCATCTTCATCAATCTCTAGTTTCATAAGGGCGTAACCTCGCTTATTCCAAGCTTTGGCAGATTCTGGTTTGAATTCAATTGCTTTATCTAAGGATGATATCGATTCTTCGTATTCTTCTAATTCTTGTAATGTCAATCCTCGATTTAACCATGCGGATGCATCATCTGGTTTTATTTGTACGGCTTTGTCAAATGAGTCAAAAGCTTCTTCATAATTGCCTAGATAACCCAAAGCTACACCGCGATTACTCCATGCTTGATTGTAGTCGGGTTTATATTTTACGGCTTTATCATAACAGCTTATTGCCCCTGGATATCGTTTCATTTTTGCTAAAGCTAAACCTCTATTAAACCAAGCGTTAGGGTTTTCTGGCTCAATTTTCAGTGCGTTGTCATACACGTCAATTGCATCTTCATAACGTTTTTGGGCAAAAAGTTCTTTACCTTGTTCAATATATTTATCTGTTGAATAAGTATTAGATTGTTGTGATTTATCTTGTAATCGTTCTTGAATTTGGTTAGTTGGTGGTGTTTTTGCTAATTTTTCTAAAATCAGTTCTTTTTTTTGTTGAGCATCAATTTTCAGTTCCGATAGTTGAGAGATAAACTCCGACTCTAATTTTTCCATCTTTTCTAAAATTAAAGATTTCTGTTCCTGAGTATTTAATTGTAGCTCTAAAAATTGAGAAGCAAATTCTGACTGCATTTTTTCTAATTGCTCTATTGTTTTGTTTTGTTCTTGTTGAGCATTTGTTTGCAGAACGAGTAGTTGAGAAGCAAATTGTGATTTGAATTCTTCTAAAGCTTGTAAAAGTTGCTGTTGACCGTCAGATTGTAATTTTGAAATCAGAGATTTTATCTCATCTCTGGATTTTGCAGTATCTACTATAAGTAAATTATTTTCTTGCTCTATATCAGATTGCAATTCTTTAATTATATTCCTGACTGTATTTTTGGCTTCACCTTGAGATTTTGTTATGTCAGCAACCGCCATGTCCCTTTGCTGTCTAGCATCTAATTGCAAGTTATAAAAATGAGATGCTATTTCAGACTCTAATTTAAGAATATTTTCTAAAGCCACGTCACTTTTCTGCTTGGCGCCTAAATTCACGTTAGAAATTTCAGTCACCAATTCCGATTCTAAATTATCTATTAAATTATCTATTTTTTGTTGGGCAGATTTAATTATAGTTTCTAGCTGTGATAATAACTGCTCTTTGGATTGAGAAAGCTCCGAGCTAATTAACGGTAGATTTTGCTTTTCTATTTTAATATTGTTACGTAGCTTTTCTGCTTCCCGTTCTAATTCGTTCGTTATCGCCTGCGAACTTTGAATTGCGTTTTCTGCTTGTTGTTTAACAGTAGCAAGCTGCTTTTGTAATTCCGTCAGCCCCTGAACTTTATCTGTCGCGCGGTTAACAATTTCCCGGAGTGCAGCCTTTCTTAGCAGCCAAAATGACGCAAGCGCGACAACTGGAAACAAAGCCCAAATAATTAAGCCAATATTAAGTAATACATTGGTTGATGCATTAGTACTGTCGCTGCGTTCTGTTGTTGTTGGCGCCTGAGTAGCCAGTTGTACAACTTCGCGTTCTAAATTAGACGTTTTTGTTTTTATAATTGGCAAAATAGGCAATGCTGTGCTTGGAATGCTAACACCACCAACAGATAGCAAAACAGCAGAAAAGACTGTAGTACTTTTTAATGCAAAGGCTAAGATGATTTGATTTTTAGGCTTCATGCCGTCTCTCTCCATCCGTTGGTTAATTATAAGCTGTGGCATATTTCAAATTTAGCAGCTAAAACCTATATGCTAAAAATGGAATCAGCATCTCCGCGCGGCTCAACCCACCATGAACTCCAGCATGTGGCGCCCAGCGTTCGACCGTTAAAGATTGATAACAAATCCAATCATGGCGTGGTACTAGTATAAAATCTCCTACCCGGTCATCAGATTCTGGACTTAAAGGTTCATTCGGTAAGCCAAATAAACCTAACGCAATAGCTTCGGCTTTGGAGACAAGCAAGAAATTATCATCAAAATGTGAGTTAACATAAGCTTTCACAGCATCTTCGGCGCCGTTTTTAACATGCAAAAAGCGCGCGCGTCCTTCACCTGTAGCTGCTGGAGTCCATAAAAGGCGCGTCAGTTCGGGATGTTCGTGCAACCAAAGTACTTTTTCGGGGTTTGTAGGACATTGACCGTGGTCAGCAGTTACTAATAAAACAACATCACCTCGACCTGCTAAAGGGTCTAATAATTCTCGCTTCAGAGCAAAATCAATAGTAGCGACTTGTGCTTGATAATAAGGATTCAATGGCGCATAACGATGCGCTGCACTGTCTATGTTTGGTATATATATATAAGTGAAGCTTTTGCCGTTATCGTAACTCGTTAATATTCGGTCGCGCAACTGAGCAAAGCCATCAGCATAAGTTAAATATCCAGTGTATTTCTCTTTGCCTGCTTCGCTACCTACTGTTGTGTAGCGGCTAATACTAGTATTTTTAAATCCGTTGTAATTAACTATTCCAACATTTATCCCAGCTTTCTCCATGCGTAGGTAGATATTGGGAACTTTTACCAGTGTATCTGGGTTAAGTTGTTCGTCTGTGTAAGTTGCCGAAGTGGGAGCAGTATGAGGGCGCCAACGGAGTAAACTAACTAGGCTACCAATTTCTCGTAGGTAGGCAGTAGTGGAAGTAACACCATGTTGTGCAGTTGCGTAAGCAGTTGTCGAAGAAGTTAAAGCAGTGACTGTTGTAGAAGGAAATACTGTAGTAGCTGGCATGAAAAAAGTTTTGTTACTCTCAATAGCATTCGCTAAACCAGGTACAACATTATTGGACATTAAAGAAAGCAACTGGTCATAACCAAAAGCGTCCATTATCAGTAACACCACATGATTAATGGGCGCCATGTTTTGCCAGTTTTGCCAAGCTTGAGTTACTGCGTCTATTTCTAATAAACTGGGATTGAATGGAGGTAATGGAGGCTGTTCGCTTAGGGTAGGTGCCTCTGGACATAGCCAATGCATCGGTAGCGCAGCAATATTTGCCAAACCCAGTCCATCGTAACTCGGTCGTATATTGCTGGCGCCGAATACGGATGGTAGCTGCTGTCGAGTAATAAGCGCTTGCTCTGCTGTGGCAAATATGTCAGCCATTTAACTATTTTCCCTAACTCATACTTGTTATTTTAGAATAAAAAATCGTTAGCAACGGATACAACGGATGTAACGGATAATTTATTTGTTACAAACAAAATCTACTTATTTAAAATTAATCATCCGTTACATCCGTTCATCATCCGTTGCCAATTTTACGCTGCTGGAATTAACTGTCCTGAAATTTGAGGCTCTGCGAGAGGTTGACCGTCCTCTATATACGACTCTATAAGCATCTCTTAAACTTCTTGAGCATTCTTTAACGCTTCTTCATAACCTGAGTTCGACGTAAGAAAGATAACCGAAGGGGGATATTTTAGGCATGGAAATTTCGGCACCGCTGCGCGGCGCCTGATGACGCACGTTAAATTGTGGATTGTTTAAAGTTAAAATGTGCTTGTTAAGACTTAAACAAAGACTAAAGTGTTAGCATCATCATACAAATTAATTTCTGGTAACGCTTCTAAATCTTCTGGAGTTAGATTCAAGGAAGGTTTTTTATCTTGATATGTATAAGCGATTAAACCAGCAATAATATTGACCATAAAATTAGGAACACTACGATGTCTAGTATGTTCAATTTGTGAAATATTTTTTAGCTGGTCATTCACTGTCTCTATAAGAGAACGCTTTCTCAGTAAGATTTTATCAATTAAAGGAATCAAGCGGTTTTTCATATTTTTTTTGACAGTGGTGATGAGTTGAATATGTTGCTCTAAAAGTTGCTGAAATAATTTTTGAGAAATATAGCCTCTATCACCAAATAGCTTACCAAATAAAGAGGCCGTCATTTCTGGAACAGGTTTACGATCATCAACATTGGCTGGTGTTACCATAAAAGACATAATTTCCCCTTTTTCATTAATTATTAGATGTAATTTAAAACCGAAATACCACCCCAATGAATTCTTTCCCCATTTACCTAATCCTTGAAAAACTTTATTACGCTTTGCTCTCGCAGGAATACATATAGAAATAGAAGTAGAATCAATAAAGTTAATACCAGTATTTGCCCCACGACGTAGAATCAGATACCAGCATAAAGGTATTAAAGCGCTCTGTTGTAGCTCTACAAAGCGATTATAACTAACCAGTTTAGGGAAATGACTACATAAAAAATTACACACGTGCATGGTATAATAATCTTTAAAATTTCGATAAGATGATTGATGAAAATGAATAATTATGGTCATCACTTCACTTAAACATAAAGTTAATTTTCTCTGACGTTTTCTTTCACCACTTGGAAGTAATTCTTGTTTCCATTTTTGTTCAAATTCTTTACAAAAGTCATCAACATCACAAAAAAGCTTTTCTAATTCTATATTATTAATCATAGTAGATACCCCAAGTTTTAACTAATTAAACTTTTTATTTCAAAGAGTCCGGAGATATATTTTGGTTGTAAAGCTTTGAAATTAGCTTGGCAATTGAAACTCTTGCTGACTTTTTATGCCTAAGAATTTTTTTTGCCATCGAAATAGCAAGCTCTGGAGAAATTGATTTTGTGATATTATCAAAATCCGCATGTAATTGGTTAATCACTGAAGATTCTGTAATTATTTCCTTCGTTTCTAGTTCTGTAGCTTGAATAGCTGAGTTTGATTTTGTGTCATTATCAAATTCTTCCCCAGAATCCAGTCGGTGAGCTAATTGCATTACTTTTTGAGCATACATCTTCGGAACCCGAATAGTACAAGTGTCGGGATTGTTCCAAATTGGTTTTCTACCAGCATTTTCCCGTTTTCCTCCTCGGTTGCTCTTAGATGATACTTTGTTGTTTCTCATAATTCTGATTAAATCACAAATTCACCTCTTTTTTTTAATATATCTAAAAAAGAAACTCGTCAGGCGCCCAAAACAATACTTTTGATTTAATCACATTTTCAATTTCATCTTCATCTAGATGTTAATTATTACTCAATATCGAGTTGATACTTAGATATAAAAAAACACTCTCAAGCTTCTTGATTTTGTGATACTATCATAATTTCAAGTATAAAAGTATTTTTTCATCGGATAAAGGACACTATTTACCTATCGCGTTTCCTTGCACATAAATATAGCTTTTTATATTCAAAATTGATTTTGTGATTATTTCATAATGGAATAAATTAAAACATAGTTATGCTGCCCAGACGAAATGTACCCTCAAGCGAAGCCGATTTATATCCCTAATTTTCGGCACCGTTATGAAAAGGCGCCTTTTTGTTATGCTTCACGTATTCCAGTTCTCAACTATTTTCTTTTAGACTACTTGTACTAGCAGGTGTAAATTGTGATTTACTCACAAATTCTCTTATTTTCGCTATAATAATGCTTTTTTTGACACAAAAATGAATTTATCACAAATTCATTTCCTTTTTTGAGTGCCGACTTACCAGGTTAATTATCATTAACTAAAGCTTATTGATATTGAATGAAGTAACTGTTTTTTGTTACAACCCTTGCTCTGCTTTATTTTTAGGCTTTTTCTTACGTCGAACTCAGGTTCTTCATAAGTATCGCCATGAGTACAGGGTTGATACACATTGTTAAAATCAGGTAGCGAAACAACGTAGCATTTATCTTCATCTGACCATTGAATCAAAATTGTATATTTCATCATTTAGCTTTTATGCTGCTTGAATTAGCTTTCCTATAATTTGAGGTTCTGGGAGAGGCTGACCATCTTCTTTATACGATTCCATTAACATTTCTATCACTTCTTGAGCATTTTTTAAAGCTTCTTCATAAGTATCACCGTGGGTATGGCAAAATTCGCCCCACTCTGGAAGGCTAACAACATAGCATTTATCTTCTTCTGACCACTGGATAATTATTTTGTAATGATAATTCATTCTTCTTCCTCTTTTTCTTGTTCCTTTATACGTTGAGTTTTCTTAATATCTTCTATTAGTTTAATTGCATTATTCACATCTTTTTCTTGATAAGCTTTTGCATCACTTGCATCTTTTCCTGATATGGTCACTCTTCCTGTTAGTAAAGGATGATACCAGTTCGTGTGGCTACCTTTACCAGGGCGGTAAGTGAACCCTGCTTGCAGTAAGATGCTTTTTAACTCTCTGACTTTCTTGGGCATAACCGAGCTTGCTATCCCTGATTTTTATTTTTCCATTAAAAGTATATAGTACAACTACATTACATATTTTAATAAATATCCGGCGCCTTTGCCTTATTATTGCTGTGGTGAGTAAGTGATATATAAATGTCTATTGGTATATTGATTGTCGTTGCTATCTTGGCTTTTTACCTTGCTTTTAACCTCGGCGCCAATGATGTTGCTAATGCTATGGGCACTTCGGTTGGTTCCAAAGCAGTTACTTTGAGGCAGGCTTTAATTATTGCAGGTGTATTAGAGTTTGCAGGCGCCGTGTTGTTTGGTCGTGAGGTAACACAGACGCTCGCAACGGGTGTTGCAAACCCAGCGTTATTTGCAAATACTCCTCAGCTATTTGTGACTGGAATGGTTTCTGTACTGATAGCGTGTGGGTTATGGTTACAAATTGCAACTTCGCGCGGTTTGCCTGTGTCGAGTTCTCACGCTGTGGTCGGTGCCATTGCTGGGTTCAGTTGGGTTGCATTGGGTGCTGGGGCTATTGATTGGTCTTCGATTAAAATAATTACTATTGGTTGGGTATTAACACCTATTATTAGTGGTATAATCGCAGCATTTTTTTACAGTCAAATTCAACGCTGGATTTTAAATCAGCCGAATCAATTAATACAATTAATACAATTAAATGAGTGGATTCCGTGGTTAAGTACAGCTTTAATTAGTATTTTTGGTGTAATTGTATTACCGACTTTAACACATCCTGTAGCAGAATTTTTTATTAATAAATTTGGTTTCACAATACCTTTTCATGATTATTCACTCATAATAGGCGCCTTTGCTGTGGTAAGTTTAACTGTTTATAGTTGGTGCCAGGTAGACAAAGGCAATAATTCATCTATTGAAAAAATATTTGGACGCTATCAATTATTAAGTGCTTGCTTTGTTGCATTTGCACATGGTTCTAATGATGTGGGAAATGCAATAGCACCACTCGCAGCTATTGTTTATACACTTAATAGTAGCTCTGTACCGTTAGGTCAGATAGATGTACCCTTATGGATTTTAATACTTGGCGCCGCTGGTATCGTTACTGGTTTGGCAATTTTGGGTAAAAAGGTAATTGCGACTATTGGTGAGAGTATTATTACCTTACAACCTAGCAGTGGTTTCTGTGCTGAACTTGCTACCGCTACTACAATTTTGCTTGCTTCTCGCTTCGGTTTACCTGTTTCAACTTCCCATGCACTTGTTGGTGGAGTGGTGGGTATTGGTTTAGTAAAAGATATAAAATCAATTAAATTTTCAACGTTGCAAAATATAGCTGCAGCTTGGGTTGTTACCGTGCCAATTAGTGCAGGATTAAGTGCGCTGATTTTTACATTATTGAAATCGGTGTTTATTGTGTAAGAGGATATTTAACAATAATCCTAGTACGAGAAACCTAACCCCCTAACCCCCTTCCCTTCACTCGTAGGATACCGCTGGCGAATGATAGGTTTGACCCCTCATTACCACGATTTTGCGTTGTTTCCAAAATTGTAGAGACGCGACATGTTGCGTCTCTACACGTCGGTTTTTACGAAATAATGGGCGCCACCCCCGATTCGCCAGCGGTATCCTTTGCAGGAGAGGGGTCGGGGGTGAGGTTTGAATTAATACGGCGCCGTAATTTAGATATAAGCTGTTCAATAACAGTTAACACGACGTATAAACACTAAATTACATATAGCTGGTACATTTGTTGTGGGGAGATATTTGTGGAATTTAGTAGCACAGGCGCCCAGCCTATGCTACTAAACTTAAAAACTTTCTTCTAAACATTGCACTAGTTTCGGCGCCAGTGTTGCAGACCAGCCAATAGCAATATTATCTTCAGCTTTGTAAAAAGGTGCGGCTGGTAAATGTCCGCTAGGAGCTTCTAAGTTAAATTCAAGTTGGGTATATTGTTGCCAGTTACCTTTAAGGCGCCATCCCACTGTGTTTCCAAATTGTATATAATCTGGCGCCGTGTCCCAAATTCGGCTTTGCGCGGTAAAGCCAAAACGTTCATTACTGTAGTGAGTCCATAAGTAGTCAATTGTTTCTAGGTCACTACAGGGGAAATTCACAAAATCTTCTTCTCTAAGCCATCCAGCACTTACACGTTGGGATATTTTTAGCATTACTGCTCTGGTTTCTTCGTCTGCTTGGCGCCACATGTTCGCTACCAGTAACTTCGCAAGGTTATTGTAATCAATACCAACCTCGCTAATTAATTGATGAGTCATGCTTATAAAGTTTTTATCAATCTGGGGTTTTTTGATTACCTTGGTTGGGATACTCGCGCGTTGGTAGTAGTCCCCACGCTTCAGCATCTGCTGCCCAGTTGCGAAAAATCTTTTGTTTCGCAAATGAAGACGCGAAGTGCCAATTATATACTCTTTTCCACGCACTTGACCATTGTGCTGTTTCATCAGCTACTTGAAGCGCGCGGATTTCCGCTTCTAGTGCGCTACTGTGTTTCTGCATGATGGCTTCGATGTCTCGAAAATGCTCGTCGGGTTGTCGCAAAGCTTTTGTTTGTATTAAGTCTTAATAATTTTCAAAAATTAAATTAACCATCTTGTGGGATGGGCATCCTTGCCCGTCCTAATATTGAGGCAGGCAAGGATGCCCGCTCCACAAGAAACTGGTTAAATCTCACTTATTATAGCCTGCCTAGACTGGGGCCCATATTGATACCCAAATGAATAAGTGTGTAAACTGATTTAATCAGGGAAAAATCTGAGGGTGCGTGTAGATTAGCAAACATTGTTGACTACCTTGAGCAAGCTATATAAATCGCATTAATTCCTTATGTAATTGGGGATGCAGCCTTTAAGGGGGTATTGAGTAATGTGCCAAGACTTTGTATCTATTTTTTATCTGTGAAAAACTTAATAAATTTTTAATGATATTTTTTTATCTAAAAAGATATTGTAAGTTGCCAAAATTGGATTTATTGTTTTGGCTAATGGTGACACAATAGTTCCATAAAACTACGAATGCCTAACTGCTTACTCTTCCTCATACCAGAGGTGTAAAACTAATGGGTCAGTCTGAGAACAATACCAATCACCGAGAACACAACTCGGTGCCAAAATTAGAAGCTCTCGAAACCGTACAAAAATTAACCACTGAACTGCAAGCTCTTCACTCTGATGTTCTCAACTCGTTGCAGGAAGATGTGAAGCAGCTAGTTCATGAGAAAAATCGACTCAGGGATGATATCCAAAAGCTGCAAGTGCAAAAAGACAATTTGCACTCCTCGCAAATCGAGCAGCAGCAACAAGTACTAATCCGTCAACTTGTACAGGTTCTTTCAAATCACGTCTCTATACAACTCCAATCGTCATTGGAGCAACTGTTTGAGTCAGCGATAGTACGTGTGTCTAATAATAGTATGTTACAGTCCTCTACTCAAACAGAAAAAAGTCTGAGTAGTACAAATCACTCGGAAGTAGAGGATTTACTTGTTTTGCTCAAAGCTGCGGTATCAAAGACGTTTGAAGAACTAAGCTTAGAGTTAAATAATTACCAAAGCAATTTTTCAGTGCAGCTTTCCCAGATGTATAGCAACCAGGAACAAGGGGAAGCTATTTTGGCTGAGTTAGTATATCGTCTTCGCAATGAGTTGGAGAAATCACCCCAACAGCCTAATTATAATCCTAATTATAATATCGGCTCCAATACTGAAGAACTACCACAGCTTGAGTCATCTGAAGCGTTTGATATCGAAAGTACGGTACTCAAGAGCGCCTCGGATTATGAAAGTCCTTTTGTCGATAATACTCCCAAAAAATCTAGCCCTGATACTGTTATCCCTAACCCCATCACGCGCGCTCAAATTGCAGCATCAATAGAACCGATAGAACCGATAGAACCGATAGAAACTATAGAAACTGCTGAATTTGTTTCCAGAGAAGACACAGCGACAGAGGAAGTACAAAAGTTACAATCTGCTATACGAACACAATTACCACCTGAGACGATTGTTCCGACACCAATTCCAACACCAAGCATACGTCGAAAACGTGTTGAACCCAAACAATCACTGCCTCCCAAACCTCCTGAAACAGAAGTTGGGCGCCGCGAACTTCCAACTACGCTTCGGACTGGGTTTTTACTGGTTATGCTATCGGTTGTTGCTTCGGCACTGTACAACGTTTCCATTAAAGCGATGTTTTTCCCAAAATCGCAAATTTTTGGAGTTTTTGATGTTAACCAACTAATTTCCCCTACGCTTGGTAATTGTTTCTTAATTTTGATGCTGCGGATGCTTGTGGTTGTACCTTTAATGTTTGTACTGGCGCCGATTATGCATCAAGGTATTTGGCAGGATATTACAGGTTTAATAAATTCACTACGTAACAAAACAGTACGTCCTAATACTACACAAGTTTCACAATCTCGAACTATGACCAAGCGCATATTGCTGCTGTCGGTGATTAGTGGATTTTTCTTGTTCTTG
Organism: Calothrix sp. CBUCES-K 9914; assembly: GCF_059640475.1. Lineage (NCBI taxonomy): Bacteria > Bacillati > Cyanobacteriota > Cyanophyceae > Nostocales > Calotrichaceae > Calothrix > Calothrix sp. CBUCES-K 9914. Next base: position 3,540 of record NZ_JBXXZH010000240.1, on the reverse strand, counting down.
TCACAGGTGTTAATTTATCTCGCTATCGGTCAAGTTGCTACGGGTGTAGCAATTTCGCTTTTCTTTATCTACCCAGTTATCAGTGGGTTCTTTGGTTGGTTACTGTTTAAGACTGATCGCGAACGTCCGACATTATCGAGGATTAGTACAATTGCTTGTATTTGCTTTGGTCAGTTACTTGTTTTAGGTTCCAACACGTCAAACCCAAATATATCGTTTGGCAGTACTGCTGCGATTGCATCGGGTATTACTTTTGCAATTTATATTGTTCTTACCCGCATTTGTGCTGCAAGACTACACCCAGTCTCGTTTACCTTACTCAACTTTTCTACGATGCTCTTGTTGTGCTTCGTAGCTTTGATGATCCCGTTACCCGCTAATATCGGTGTACAAGTAAATTACAACAATTTCCTCGAACTCATTTTGAGCGCTTTCATTTTAGGTGTGTTAACGTTATTTGGATACGTGTTGAACAACCTTGGTATCCGTAAATTTGGCGCCACCCGTTCCGCGCTTATCGGCGCCTGCGTACCTGCTTTGACGGTAATTTTTGCTGGGTTAATTATTCAAGAAAGTCTAGAACTAATTCAAGTTATAGGTGTTTTAGTTGTGACAGTTGGAGCAGCTGCTTTCAACCTCGAAAAAATACGTAGTCGCTCCAAGAGTTCAAAAACCATTGCTTAAATACGCGAAATTTATCTCAAGCAAAAGTATGTATCTATTAGGACATATTTCGCACGCTTGTAATGGTAAGATTCATCCAAACTTTAAAAAGCGATTGTTTGTTGTCTATGATACCTATATAGTTTGTTCAGACTTTACAAAACTCAGACTTTGATGATCATGATAGTGAAACAAAAATTTTTGTGTCGAGTGTGCTGCCATACAGTACTTTAGATGCCAAAATTTGTTTTGTAAAAAAAGCATCACCGCAGTGGTGTTACCAATTTGTCGCGTACCCTCAATACAAAAAATTTAAATCTGGTATCAAGGGTTTCAGGGGTGATAGTTATAATAGTTTCACCCATAGTGGCAGCAAATGGGCAATTTAAGCATTCAATTGCTTATAGTTAAGGTATTCAAGGCAATCATCACTTTTAAGGAGTTTTGTGTATTTACAAGAAAATACGGATGAAAAATTGATTAAGACTACCAATAATACTGAGATATGAAGCATAATAGATTATCTAAAGTAAACACATTGCTTTGAGTCGGGTGTATACTACTTACTTTCCTGTAACTTATAACCTGTAAACGTGCTATTCAACTGTCTGTAATATGAGCAACGATATCGATCTGATCAAAAGTCTTAGCCCCAGCGCGATGGATCAGATCATGCTTTATCTGGCTTTTAGTGCCATGCGGACGAGTGGGCACAGGCATGGGGCGTTTCTAGATGCAGCCGCGACCGCAGCAAAATGTGCAATTTACATGACTTATCTTGAGCAGGGACAAAACCTGCGGATGACAGGACATTTGCATCACCTCGAACCAAAACGAGTCAAGGCAATTGTCGAAGAAGTTAGACAAGCGCTAACAGAGGGTAAATTGCTAAAGATGCTCGGTTCGCAAGAACCACGCTATCTAATTCAGTTGCCTTATGTCTGGATGGAGAAATACCCCTGGCAACCAGGACGTTCGAGAATTCCTGGCACTAGTTTAACGAGCGAAGAAAAGCGGCAAATTGAGCAGAAACTGCCCGATAACCTGCCCGACGCTCAACTAATTAGTTCATTTGAATTTCTGGAACTGATTGAGTTTCTTCATAAGCGCTCGCAAGAAGACCTGCCGCCACAACACCAAATGTTGTTGAGTGAAGCCCTGGCAGAGCATATCAAGCGTCGGTTACTTTATTCTGGTACAGTAACGCGAATTGACTCGCCTTGGGGTATGCCTTTTTATGCGCTAACCCGTCCGTTTTATGCGCCTGCGGATGACCAAGAGCGTACTTATATCATGGTGGAAGATACTGCTCGGTACTTCCGGATGATGCGCGACTGGGCAGAACGTAGAATTGGAGCTATGCGTGTTTTGGAAGAACTTGATATTCCGCCAGAACGATTGAAGCAAGCTATGGAAGAATTAGATGAGGTTATCCGTGCTTGGGCTGATAAATATCACCAAGAAGACGGTATGCCTATGGTTTTACAGATGGTGTTTGGTAAAAAAGAAGATTAAATTACCAAATTTATTGGTATTGATTTTCCATAAAAATACTAATTAATTAATAAATCCACGTCGAATCCACCTTTTGGTGGATTTGTCAATAGGATAATGATTAATTAGTTGAATTCAAACAATTTATGTTGTGAATCTATATTGTGAATCATTATGGTGTAGGCTCATTAGTTAAAATTGGGGTTGCATCTGCCTCAACAGAGCTAGTTTTATCAGCCCAACCAGAGACGGCATCTTTGATTACGCCTGCAATTGGTACGGCGATTAGTAACCCTAACAAACCCCCTACATAAGTACCAATTAGTAAGGAAGTTAGTACCCATATTGGGCGTAGACCAGTGAAACTACCTAAAAGGCGTGGCGCCACTGCCTGGTCGATTAATTGGTCGATAATAACAGCTATAACTAGTACTCTTGCTGCCAGCCAAATATCATGGGACGCAATAATTAAGGTGGTAATAATTAGGCTAACGACATCACCAAATGGGATTAAGCTTAAAATGCCTATTCCTAAACCGAATACTAAAGCAAACGGAACTTGAAGCAGAAGAAATACTGTTGTCAATGATATTCCCATCAACAAAGCTAAAACTACTTGCCCAATTAGATAATTTCGGAAATTTTCCTGTAACGAGCGCTGTAATTTTAAACCAAAACTCGACGGCAGTTTTTGAAATATAGAGTCCCAGATACGGGCGCCATCACTAAGAAGGTAGAATGTAAAGACAATGATAGCTATAGCTTCAGAAACGCTATCAATAGCCTCAACCGCAAAACTAAAAAGTCGGTTTCCAAAAAACTCAACTTCATCGGGCAACTTATCAGTTAATTGCGTAGCGATTCTGCTAAAATTAACGTCTAATCTACGACTTGCTGCCCAAGCATTTAAAGAAAGTAACTTTTGTTGTCCAGAGTTTATCCACTCAGGAACAACTTTTGTCATTTCGTTAAATTGCTCAAAGCCGAGGGGTAATATAGTGATTCCAACGGTAATTATAATTAATAAAGTTGAAACAAAAACGATTCCAACTGCATAACCGCGCTTTATACCACGAGAACTCAGTATCGAAACAGGAAAGTTTAATATAAACGCTAGCAGCGAAGCTAATATAAAAGTTGTAATTATTGGCTTAAAGTAATCAAAGACGCGAAAAACTAACCACCCATTCAGAAAAACTAACGGAAACAGTAGCGTTATCAATACTAATTGTATTAATCGATTCAGCGTATTCATAATCTTGGCAAGGGGAAGGGGATCAAACTTTTAACTCCTAAAGACGCCTGGGTATCGCCTCTCTACACTCAGCACTCAGCACTCAGCACTCAGCACTCAGCACTCAGCACTCAGCACTCAGCACTCAG
>NZ_JBXXZH010000239.1:0-14443 GCF_059640475.1 Calothrix sp. CBUCES-K 9914 | reverse complement strand
GCCTATTAACTTACACTTCCGCCGCCGCATTAAAGTGGTGGCGGTGCGACTAAGGAAGGGGTTAACGCCACAAACATAATAGCCTTCTTCAATTACAGGTAACTCTGTAAATCGTTTTGCAGGCAACCAACCTGAAACTTTTATGCCTTGCTTTTTGAGTTCAAGCGTTAACTGTGTAACTACAGGGTCAGGAAGCGAGCCGAAAAGTACCAACGGTGGATGGTCTACATATTCAGATTCGTCTTTGACTATTTCTTCTTTCTTCTTGCCAAAGTTAAGCAGCTTGGTCAAACCATTGCGTTCGTCTTTATCACTTTGTGCAACAGGCGCCTTTTCTGGACAACGTGCTGCCATTGCTGCAAGGACAGTATCTTCGCCCTGTGTAAAGGCATAATCCAAACCATTAGCGCGCGCTACTACAATGGGGATACCAATTTCACCTTCAAGCTTGGGCGCCAAACCCTCTAAATCCATTTTGATGATTTCAGTAGTGCAGGTGCCAATCCAAACAATCACACTAGGGTTACGGTCGCGTTTGATTTGCGTACACAATCGCTTTAACTCTTCGTAGTCATTCAACTTGGCAGAAATATCACCTTCTTCCAACTCTGCCATCGCATAACGGGGTTCAGCAAAAATCATTACTCCCATTGCGTTTTGTAAGAAATAACCGCAAGTTTTTGTACCAATAACCAAAAAGAAACTATCTTCGATTTTCTGGTATAACCATGCAACGCAGCTAATTGGACAGAAAGTATGGTAATTACCTGTTTCACAGTCGAATGTTAAAGCTTGTGATTCTGCAACAGTCATTTTAAAAGTTTCCCCTTTGTTTTAGTTATGAGTTATGAGTGCTGAGTGCTGAGTGCTGAGTGCTGAGTGCTGAGTGCTAAGTTATTAATTCCTAACTCCTCACTCCTCACTCTTAACTCCTCACTCCTAACTCTTATGCATTGGGGAAGAGGCGAGCTATTTCTGAGTCTTCTTCAAAACTAGCGCCAAATTCCCCTTCTTCGCTTTTCTGAGTTTTTGTTTCGTCACTCCAAACATCCATCAACACGTCGCTAAAGCCGTGTTCGTCATCAGACGTATTGAGGTCTTCGAGTTCGTTGAAACCACCGTTCTTATGTGGTATTTCTGTATCAAAAGAGATATCGCCACCAAAACCATCATCCGATGATTCCGAGTGCAACTTTTGTTTTTCTTTGTGTTCTACGGCGCCATTACCATTGAAGGACATTTCTGGTATTTCGCTGTGTGCCGCATCATCCATTGAGAAGTTGTTGATTGCAGTTCCTGTTTCAAAACCACTTGTTAAAATACCTGGTGCATCATCTGATTGAATTGATTGTTCAATAGATTCATTGATAACCATATCGCTATTTTCGCCATAAGGCATCGCACGATTACCAAGTGCAACATCTGGGTCGAAGTGTAAACCTAATACTTCGACGAGGGTATCAGCATCTGGATTTAACTTGGAAAAAGGTAGCATTAGCTGCGCCAGTTTTGGCTCTAGAGCGTTTGCTACACCTAGGATGAGGTAACTTGATGGTCGCTTGCCACCATCGGGTGTGTAAACAGATTCCACTTGCATTTGCAAGACAATCCACTCGCGGTTAGCTTGGAAAAATTGCAACCACTTCTGTTTCAGAGATTCTGTAAAAGTGTAAAAGAATGCCATATAGCCCCATCCCGAGATAGAAATAATGATTTATACAATCATCAAGTCTAATTGTTCTTCCGGATTAGTGACTGCGGGTTTACTCGGATTTAAGTAAAAATCTGATAACAAGGAGAATAATTCCCTATCCTGAGCGTCGTTGGGCACAACTCCTTCAGGACGTGCAAGGATTTGGTCGGCAATACTGAGATAGTAATCACATACGTAATTTAACGAGGGGTCATGTTCTGCCATCTCGAACAAAGTTTTACCTTTGACGCGCGATACACGAATATCTTCTATCAGTGGCAGCACTTCCAAAACGGGCATTGGTACAGCTTCGACGTATTTCTCAATTAGGTCGCGTTTGCTTGTACGGTTGCCTATCAACCCAGCTAAACGCAGTGGGTGAGTCCGTGCTTTTTCGCGAACCGAAGCTGCAATTCGGTTTGCTGCAAATAAAGCATCAAAACCGTTGTCTGTAACTATCAGGCAGTAATCAGCGTAGTTTAGAGGCGCCGCAAAACCACCGCAAACAACGTCACCAAGAACGTCAAACAATATGACATCGTACTCATCGAAGGCATTGAGTTCTTTGAGTAATTTCACGGTTTCGCCAACTACATAACCACCACATCCGGCGCCTGCTGGTGGTCCACCTGCCTCAACGCAGTCTACACCGCCATAACCCTTGTAAATAACGTCTTCTGGCCAAACGTCTTCGTAGTGATAGTCTTTTTCTTGTAAGGTATCAATAATTGTAGGGATTAAGAACCCAGTCAGAGTAAAAGTACTGTCATGCTTAGGGTCACAGCCTATTTGCAATACTTTTTTACCGCGTTTGGCTAGAGCAACGGAAATATTGCAGCTAGTCGTAGATTTACCGATACCACCTTTTCCATAAACTGCTAGTTTCACTTATTTGCCTCTTATCCTTACTTGTAAAAGTTCTACCCAAAAGCTTGCTCGTGGCAATATGCTCGTGTACCTGAATGACATTATTGTTCAATTCCAAACCAAAATAAAGCGCCTATTTTTTGCAATAGTAGTCTAATCCAGAGCTTTTAGAACCAATAAACTATTTTTTGTTATATATCTTTTCAAAACAAGCTTAAATAGTTAAATAATGTTTACTATAGTTATTTATAAAATACATACTATAAAATTAGTAACAATAAACAAAAACTTCAAACCCTTGTCTCCAAGAACTTTTTAACTGTTATAACAACTAGAATATGGAGTTGAAAGCTAGGCAATAGCAATTAGAGTGCAGTCAGTGTAAATAATTATCACAATTGCCTAAATAATCCTCTTAAGCCACGAACGCAAGCTTAGTGCTTCATGTCCTTATGTTTTAGTCAGTAGGAATATTGGCAACGGATACAACGGATGTAACGGATAGGTTATTGGTTACAAATAACTTATCCGTTACATCCGTTTATCATCCGTTGCCAATGAACCCGCGCGTATATCTTCCAGAGTTTGCCAGCCGGGATGCCAAAGTTCCCGGTCTTGTAGTATCGTCGCATTAGTCCAAAAGCGAACATTAGGGTCACAGGATGACACCATCTCCGCATAAACCCATTTTCCCTGGTTTTTACGGTTGACTACTTCAAAATGGCGCCAGCCATCTACTTTATTCTGTGCTGTCCATTTGGAACCGAGTAAATACGGAAATTTTTGCTTTTTTGCTTTAGGCATAATTACTGAAAACTTGGCTCAAGATACTGCCACAATATTGTTAAATTATGTTAAATATTTTTAATTATAGTAAAAAATGTGTACAAACGCTCGTTTATGTTGTGCGGTAGAGAACAATAAATATAAACAAGATATAAATAAACAATATATAAGGTAAGCAATCCTACCTGATTATTCGGTACGATAACTGCGATATCCTACTGTTACCTGAGATTATGAGCAGTTTGCCTACCCCTGTAAAGTCTATAGCAACATCTACAGCCGAATCTACAGTTATCTGGTCTGAATTGCTGCAAAAAATACTCGAACGTGAATCATTGTCGTGCGCTCAAGCGGTTGAGTTGATGTCTGGGTGGTTGAACGGAGCAATACCACCAGAGCTATCGGGAGCTATATTAATCGCACTTCAAGTTAAAGGTGTTTCGAGTGAAGAGTTGACGGGGATGGCACAAGTTTTACAATCTCTATCTGTTGGTTCGGAAAGTCAAAGCGAATTAGCTTCTGCTCCTCTAATTGATACTTGTGGTACTGGAGGTGACGGCGCCTCAACTTTTAATATTTCAACAGCGGTAGCATTTGTTGCGGCAGCAGCAGGTGTAAAGGTTGCTAAACACGGTAATCGTTCGGCATCAAGTCGAGTTGGCAGCGCGGACGTACTAGAATATTTAGGCGTAAATTTGAACGCACCTAGCGAAAAGGTACATGCAGCTGTCCAAGAAGTGGGTATTAGTTTTCTATTTGCTCCTGGTTGGCATCCAGCCATGAAGGCAGTAGCTGGAATACGAAAAAATTTGAAGGTACGAACAGTATTTAATTTACTTGGACCATTGGTAAACCCGATGCGTCCTAGTGGACAAGTCATGGGAGTATATGACCCGAAGTTGCTTTCTACGGTTGCGGGTGCAATGCTGCAATTAGGAACACACAAAGCTATTGTGTTACATGGACGTGAAAAACTCGACGAAGCTTCTTTAGGAGATTTAACTGATTTAGCTGTTGTATGTGATGGAAAGGTCGAGACGACTACAATAGACCCACAGTCCTTGGGCTTGGAAAAGGCGCCTGTAACATCCCTTAGAGGTGGAGATGTGTCGGAGAATGCTGATATTTTAAAAGCAGTATTACAGGGCAAAGGCACAGCGGCACAAACAAACGTTGTAGCACTCAATGCCGCATTAGCATTTTATGTTGGTGATGTTGTACCTTGGGAGGCACACGAGAAAGGTATAAAGTTAGCACTCGATATTTTGACTAGCGGCGCAGCTTGGGATAAATTGGAATGCTTGGTTGAGTTTCTTCAGTCTGAATAGGAGTATGAGGCCGAAACTGAACGACATCGCGTTTGATAGTGATGTCGTAATCTCCAAAAAAGTCGTGTCCCAATAGCCCAGTTTCTAGTTCTGCTCCAGCGATAGCTACAGGAATTTGATTTACTTTGACTGACCCTGCCTCCATTGAATTGATATAACCAATGGGGAAGGTTACAGCTTTGGAACTTGCTGTATTTGCTTTTGCTTTACCTACAGCTACTACAGAAAGCGCCTCTGCCATTTTTTGCGTAATAACAGTACCACTGGCACCTGTATCAACTATCATGTCAAAAGATTGGTTGCCGTTGAATGTGACTTCAATAACTGGTGTACCTCCCATCCTGCGTTTTATTGGAACTGTAATTACCTCTTCGTCGATTTTTTGATTGATGACAGGTTGCTCTGGTTCGTAAGTACTAGATTCGAGTTCGACAGATGGTTGTTGTATTTTCGGTTCTCGCGCGAAAACAGGAACAATAATTTTTGGGGGTTTGGGAGTTGGTGCGATTTGAGGTTTGGTTACATTTTCTGGCACAATTACAACAACTTGAGTTGGTTGTGGTTGTGGTTGTGGGGTTGGTTTAATTCGAGGAATAGCTCTTAGTTGTGCAAGTTTTGCTCTTTGCTGATACTCACCAATTTTGTTTTGGGCAATTGAATAATACGGAGTTCCAGGTTTAACTTGTTTCATCAGCGCAACTGCGTCTTGGTATTTACCTGCTACTAAATTCCAATCGTCAGGAGATTGAGCGGACTGACTTATACTAAATGCACCTGCTGCTCTATCCAAACCCAACTCAAAAATATTGGGTTGGTCAGCACTTGAGACAGGTGCCGACTCAGATGTTGAGGTGGGAGCAACCGTTTGATTTAAAGTCTCTGTCTGAACCGACATCGAACTTTGTTGACTTCTATTACTGGTTTGAGCTTGCTTATTGCAACCAGTAGCGAGCAAGAAGAGCGTAACTAGTATCAGGTTCCACGAACGCATTTCTTGTAATTCGGTTGGGGGCTTGATACATGTAATTCTAACTGCTCAGTTAGCTTAAATCTAGCTTAGTCGGCGCCACATCAAACTGAAAATTAATTTTTTGATAATCGAAAATAAATACTCGTGGCATAATTAACCATCGGAAGCAATTACTCAAGCACCTTAACCACATTACCCCAATATCTATTTTGCACTGCTATGTCACTGTCTGAGGCTATACCTGCTCTACTCGTACTCGCGGATGGAACATCTTACCGTGGCTGGTCTTTTGGAGCTACTGGCACCACTATCGGAGAAGTTGTTTTTAATACCGGCATGACCGGATATCAAGAAGTGTTGACTGACCCCAGCTATTGCGGTCAGATAGTTCTTTTTACTTATCCAGAATTAGGTAATACAGGTGTAAATCCTCTTGATGAGGAATCATCTCGTCCACAGGTACGAGGCGCCATTGCTCGTAATATTTGTCACCGTCCCAGTAACTGGCGTTCAACACAGTCTTTATCTGACTACTTAAAACAGCACCAAATTCCAGGTATTTATGGTATTGATACCCGTGCGCTGACTCGTAAAATTCGTACTGTTGGAGCGATGAACGGCGGTATTTCTACAGATATTCTTGAAGAAAGCGAGCTGCTCGAACAAATTCAAGCGGCGCCAAGCATGAAAGGCTTAAATCTTGTACGTGAAGTCACGACGCAATCTGTATACGAGTGGTCAGACCCAACTACACCAATTTGGGAATTTAACCCTAACTGTCAAAGTGATTTAAAACAAACTTTCACGGTTGTAGCTTTAGATTTTGGTGTAAAACGCAACATACTTCGACGATTAGCGAGTTATGGTTGTCGCGTGGTAGTTGTGCCAGCTAATACCAGTGCCGAAGAAATTTTAAAATATAACCCAGACGGAATATTTCTTTCTAATGGACCGGGAGACCCAGCTACAGTTTCTGAAGGTATTGAGACAACCAAGGCATTGCTTAGAGCCGAAAAGCCCATATTTGGAATTTGTATGGGACACCAAATTTTAGGTCACGCATTGGGAGCAGAGACTTTTAAGCTAAAATTTGGGCATCGCGGTTTAAATCAACCTGCGGGCTTGACGACAAAAGTCGAAATTACTAGCCAAAACCATAGCTTCGCTATCAACCCGGACTCATTACCAGCATCAGTTGTAGAAGTGAGTCATCTTAACCTTAACGACCATACCGTCGCGGGTGTTCGTCACAAGAAACTACCAATTTTTTCAGTGCAATATCACCCAGAAGCTAGTCCTGGTCCCCACGATGCTGATTATTTGTTTGAACAGTTTGTGCAAACAATGAGGGAGGCTCGACTCTCCCAAACGGCAAATGTTGGTTAAAATTGAACTCTCTTTATTCGCAATTAGCAGAGTATCGGGTTTATTATAGACAAAATGCACCAAAACCGTTTATACTTGAGCGTTTGCTTCAAGATGAGGAGGGAGTTATTGCTGAATCACTAAACTTAACCGTTAGCCTGCGAGGTACTCGCGAAGTCCGGGATAACTGTCAGCTATTCCGCCTCACAGGCTTATTAGATGCCTTCTCTGAACCTACATTCCGCAAGGTAATTGGAGGCAAAATTGATGAAGGTCCAAAAAATATCATTTTAGACCTCTCACAAATTGATTTTGTAGACAGTTCTGGCTTAGGCGCCCTCGTGCAACTCGCCAAGCAGGCACAGAATAACGAAGGAACCTTACAAATTGTCACAAACGCGCGCGTCACTCAAACAGTAAAGCTTGTGCGCTTAGAGAAGTTTCTCGCCCTGCAAACAAGCGTTGACGCGGCTTTAGAGAATATCAAGTAGTTTTGACTGCTCCAAGTCGAGACAACTAAAACCAGCTATCCGATGTCAAAAATCTGGATAGCTTTAATTTTACCGAAATTTAAGATACAATAAACTGTTTAGACTGTAATAATGCGCTAGAGTATTATCTACAGATGACTTGAATTGTAAAGCGTCATATTAAAAGTAATTTTATGTAACCACCATGATGTGTTGATAACCCGTAATGGGAGATTGCGGGCAAAGTCTCAAGTTCACCCCAAGATGTGCTGCAAATTGTGATGTATAAACAGTGAGGAATAATGACTTTGTGAATTTATCGGAGGAAGAATCATTTGAAGAACCAACAGAGAAGTCTAATCGGCATTACCCCTGGAACCATGCACTCTTAAGTGCTTGCAACATGTTTCCGAGTCAAATATCTCATCAAGAGCTTCGACGAATTTCTCCTACTGCTTTAGCCTACTTGGGGGACGCAGTTTATGAACTGTACTTTAGAATGTACTATCTCCTACCACCGCAGCGAGTTGACAGCTATCATCGCTCGGTAGTCGCACAAGTACGAGCGGAAATGCAAGCACGCCATTTGCAAACGCTCGCGAAAGAACTGACCGATAGTGAATTAGAAATCGTCCGACGAGGCCGCAATGCTGCTACAGGACGACCGAAGCGAGTGAGTCCGGAAACATATCAACAAGCAACAAGCTTAGAGACCTTAGTAGGTTATTTATATTTAACCGACGAAGCGCGTTTAACAGAACTCCTGCACAAAATACAGACCGACTCAATCTAATCAAATCTTAACAAGTAGTGGTATTTCTACTTCAAGCTTTATTGGGAAAGAAAAATCTTTCTCAAATGGCTGTCTGACCAAATCGCTCGAATTTGGGCAAATTTTGGTGACGGGAATGCCTGCTGACACATGAAAAAACGGGACTTATCATACTTATCATGGCTAACAAAACCAAAAAAATGAATGCTCCTCGCGAACAGCAACGCGGGCAATCCCTCAAAATTAAAGGCAAGCGCGTCGTCGGGCACTCAGTAGTAGCTCCAAGAAAAGCTAAAGACAACGGTAGTACTCCCAGTCCGCGTCCGCAATCAAAGTTAACGCTGCCAACTTTGTCTAAACGATTTGACAAAAATAGAGATGAAGATACCCTTACAGCAAGTCCGCGTCAAAACGGTAAATTTTCCGCACCTTCAGTTAAGCCAGTTGAGCGCAAACGAGTTGAGAATAAGCAGTTTGAAGGTAAACAGTTTGAAGGTAAGTACGAGGGTAAACAGTTTGAAGGTAAGTACGAGGGTAAACAGTTTGAAGGTAAGTACGAGGGTAAAAAGTTTGAGGGACGAAGAACCGAAAGCGTTCCATCTCGTCAAGGTGTAAGAATAAAGGGCAAACGTGTGGTTCCACATTCGATTGGTGCCCAAAAAATTGTACGAGATGTGGAATTTGATACAGAGATCAAGTCAGAAAGCAGTGACATGATTTATGGTCGTCATCCAGTTCTGACGGCGTTAGAAGGTGAGCGTCATCTCAACCGCATTTGGATTACTCCGCGCTTGCGTTATGATCCCCGCTTTCATTCGCTTATTCTCCAAGCAAAAGAAAATGGTACAATTATTGATGAAGTTGAACCAAAGCGTCTAGACCAAATTACTGAGCAGGCGAATCACCAAGGTGTAGCAGCACAAGTTGCTCCCTACAATTATACTGACCTACACGAATTAATCACTCAAGCTTTTACAAAGAACTACGCACCAGTAATTGTAGTTGCTGATGGCATGACTGATCCCCATAACCTCGGCGCCATCATTCGTACTGCTGAAGCTATTGGTGCCCACGGGTTGGTTATACCTCAACGGCGCTGTGCTGGCATCACTTCCACAGTGATGAAAGTCGCAGCAGGTGCGTTAGAAAACTTTAGCGTCTCACGGGTTACTAATTTAAGCCGTGCCTTAGAAGATTTGAAAGCTGCGGGTTTCTGGATTTATGGTACTGCTGATGATGCTAGTGTTCCATTGCACTCAGTTAATTTTGGCAACCCCAAAGACGAGAAAAAACTTAGCCCCATCGTAATTGTCATTGGGTCAGAAGGCGAAGGTCTAAGTTTGTTGACACAACGCGCTTGCGATGTTTTAGTATCAATTCCCTTAGCGGGCAAGACTCCTAGCCTGAATGCCTCTGTAGCAGCAGGTATGACGCTTTACGAAATTTATCGTCAGCGCTGGGTAAATAGCGTAAATACTTTACATCCTGCTAAGTAAGCAACAATTTCTTTGAAAAAATTAGAGTAAAAGAGTATAAAGAAATGTGAATGCACACTTTTTCAACGTACCTTTTACACACAGTTCAAAACATCTACTTGGTGAAAGCCATGACAAGCGTTTGGAATAACTTCAAAGAATTGTTGATCAACGTATATCAAAACTTTGGTATGGCGTGGTGGGTCGAGGTCAAAACTCAGTCCCCGCGTTGCACCTATTATTTTGGACCATTCCTAACATCAACAGAGGCAAGTGCCTCTCGTAAGGGTTATATCGATGACCTTGAACAAGAAGGCGCCACAGGGGTATCTGTAACAGTCAAGCGCTGCAAACCGGGTGTTTTGACAGTAGCAGATGACTTGGGGGAATTGACTGACCGCAAAGTTCAGCCTATCTTTAGCGGTCAAATGTAACCAAAGGCTTCTACCGTTTCCCAGCTTGCACTCTGGGGAACGTATAAGTCTTTAAATAAACACACAAATTTTGCCTTGAGATACTTTTGCAAAAACATCTTGTGGAACAGGCATCCCTGCCTGTTCCTTTAAGATGTGTAACCAGGTAGAATTTGATAACCTTGAGTCACATTTGCAAGTTGCTGCGCGATACTTAATAACTCCATTTCCTTCCACCGTTTACCAATAATTTGTATTCCAATAGGTAATCCCGTTTTATCTTGACCAATGGGGATCACCACAACTGGATGTCCAGTAAACGCAAACGGCATTGTATAGGCGCCACTCGCCAGCAAATACGGTATTTTTATATCATCAACTTCAATCGCTGCGCCTTTAGCGCGATGGGTAAATGCAGTAGTACTAGCAACTGGACATAACCAAACATCGAATTTTTCTAACGCTTGATCTAATTGGGCAATAATTCGGTCACGTTCAGTCAGCACCTCAAAATACTTTTTAGGATTTGGATTTAATAAACTAGGCAAAAGCTGACTCAGGTTGCTAAGGTTGCGAAGTGTTTTATCACCTTGAGTTGCTTCACGAAACATAAACGGAAGCACTTGTAAAAAATCATCAAATTCCCAAGGTTTAGCGTGTCCCATGCTGAGAGCTACAAGTAAGTTGTAGAGTTGTAAAGTTTCTCCTAAATCAAACTTTTCAGGACTCCAGTTTTCTACATAGGCGCCTGTTTGAGCTATGTTATTAACAAATGATTTAATTGCAGCCTGAATGGATGAAGCAACAGGAATTTCTTTCCAACCATCAGTCCAAGCAATTTTTAAATTTTGTAAAGATTTATTTGATGCAATATCGAGAGGAACAGGTGCCACATCAGGTTGTTTTAAATCTGTGCCTAATGATAGTAATAACCATAATTGTAAATCTTCAATTGAGCGCGCGAAGCATCCTGGGGTGAGCATGTGTCGAATACATTTTGGCTGTCCAGGTACTTCTGGAATATGTCCAGCAGTAGATATACGACGGTCTGTTGGTTTTAAACTATACACACCACAAAAGTGAGCAGGTTGGCGCGTCGAACCACCAATATCATCTCCAATTTCTAAGGGCGCCATACCAGTAGCCACAGCAGCAGCACTACCACCCGAACTTCCACCTGCTGTACAATCTAAATTCCAAGGATTGTTAACTTTTTCAAATAAATCATTTGTACTTTGATAATCGCTTGCTAATTTAGCTAGATTTGATTTACCCATAATAATTGCTCCTGCCGCACGTGATCTTTGTACTACTGTTGCGTCTTGAGTGGGAATATAATTTTTAAGTCTTTTATATCCTGCGGTTGTTCGTAGTCCTGCTGTTTCGTATAAATCTTTAACAGTCATTGGGACACCGTGTAACTTTCCCCAGTTTTCTCCCTTTGCTAACGCTTCGTCTGCTTGTTTTGCTGTTATGCGCGCGTGTTCTTCATCAAGTGTACATATGGCGTTTAGTTTAGGGTTATGTTTGGATATTTGAGCTAGGTGTGCTTCTAAAACTTCAACCGCAGAAATTTGGCGTGTGCGTATCATTTCTGCTATTTTGTGTGCGGGTAGAAATATTATATTGTTCATTTTGTTTATAAAACCACAAAGACACAAAGGGCACAAAGGAAGAGAGAAGAGAGTTGTAGGGTGGAATGGCACTTACTTAACGTATTAGTGGTGCGTGAAAGCACTGTATTTGGCGTTACATTGCTTGATAGTAATAGCTTTCACGCACCCTACCCAATGCGCGTTGGTGCCTCAAAATGCTTAAGTAAGTGCCATTCAGTTGTAGGGTGTGTGACGCTATGAAAGAATTTGGACGTAATGAAAAGACTTGTAGCGTCACGCACCAACTACTGTAAATAAATCACTTAGTAACCAAGTGGATGTTGAAAGCTTTGAGTGACTTCGCTAATGTTCTGTGCAATTGATAATAATTCCATTTCCTGCCAACGTTTACCAACAATTTGCATTCCTATAGGCAATCCATTTATAGTTTGTCCAATTGGAATTACTAGAACAGGATGACCTGTAAGGTTAAATGGAACTGTATAGGCGCCATTAGCCATTTGATATGGTACTTTTCGATTATCAACTTCAACAGCTATACCTTGAGACCGATGGGTAAATGCAGGTGTTATTGCAACTGGACATAACCATACATCCCATTTTTCTAGTTCTTTATCCATTTGTAAAATTAGCCTATCCCGTTCTTGTAAAGTTTCAAAATATCCTTTCAAAGTCGGATTAAGACCAACTGGAAATGCTATCTTAGGAATATTGCTTATCTGACGTAGTGCTTTATCTCCTGTTATTGCTTCACGTAATAAAAATGCGATGTTATGACGAAAATAATCAATATCTTGATTTTGTGTAAGCGGAACAATATACGTACTTAGCGCATAATAAACTTGCCATGCTGCTAAAAAATCAAATTCTAGTAAAGCGCGCTCAATTTGGGCGCCTTTCTCATTTGCAAGTTTTTTAGCTGTGGTTTGCATAGCTAATTTAATATCCTCTGCAACTGGAAATATTGGTACTTCATCAATCCATCCAATTCGTATATCCTTAAGATTACGATTGCTAGGAGTATCTAAAGGTACTGGTGGAATATCAGGTTGATGAATATCGGCGCCTGCAATTAAGGAAAAACAAATTCTTAAATCCTCAACCGAACGACTCAAGGTGCCTACAGTCATCATTTGACGAATACTTCCAACTCCAACAGGTAAATTACCAGTTGTCGGAACTCTTCGGTCAGTAGGCTTAAGTCCAAAAATACCGCAAAAATGTGCAGGTTGACGAATTGAACCACCAAAGTCAGAACAAATATCCAACGGTGATAAACCTGCGGCAACAGCAGCTGCACCACCACTGGAACTTCCACCCGGTGTATAATTTAGATTCCAAGGATTATTTACACGCGGAAAAATTTCGTTGTAACCTTGATAATCACCGCTTGCATTCGCCAAATTTGTTTTGCCAAGAATAATTGCTCCTGCCGCACGCATTCTTTGTACTACAGTCGCATCTTGTTTGGGCACATAGTCTTTAAGTGGTTTGTAACCTGCTGTTGTACGAAGTCCAGCAGTTTCAAATGCGTCTTTAATAGTTATAGGTACTCCGTGCAAAATTCCCCAACTCTCGCCACCTAAAGTTGCTTCATCTGCAAGAAAAGCACGCTGACGCACGTTTTCTATATCGAGAGTGCAAATTGCGGACAGTTGAGAATTACACTCATCTATCTTCTGTAAATAAGCATCTACTACTTCCAATGACGAGGTTTCCCGTTCTCGTATCATCCGAGCAAGCTCATAAACAGGCGTGAAGGTTAAATCACCCATATAGTTTTGGATTTTTACTCGATACAATATATATTAAGTTAATATAATTAACTTTTAGTTAATTGCGTTAACTAAACTAGGAGTTTGTATTTCTCAGCACTCAGCACTCAATACTCAGCACTCAATACGATATGGGGCGCCCAACAAAAGAAAATTCGTTAACGCGACAGGATGTAATAGAAGGAGCAATTAGCTGCTTGGAAAAAGAAGGAGAAGCAGCACTTGGTGTAAATCGAGTTGCGCGGGAGTTAGGTATCAAGCCACCCGCGATTTATAAACATCTTGATGGAAATACAGCACTACGGAAAGCAGTAGTGTTGGAAGTGTGGCAAAAATATTTAACGTATTGTCAACAACAAACCGCAGGAAATTGTCAACCTCGCGAAATGCTGCTTGCAGGTGGACGCGCAACACGTAACTTCGCGCGCACATACCCGGCGTTTTACAGATTAATAATGCAATATCAACTACAACCTAGTGACCCCGATGCGGCTGTTGTAATTCAGAAATCTCTTAGTTTTTTAAAAAACTCGCTACGTTTATATGAATTAAGTGAAAATCAACTAATTGATGTAATGCGGATGGTCAATGCTGCCATCACAGGCTTTATTTCTATCGAGCAAGCAGGGTTGATGACACTGGGACGTTCTACCGATGAAAGTTATGAAGTTATGCTTGATGCGCTACTGGTAGCAATTGAGCATATACGTTCAAAAAGCTAAATACAACCAAGGTATTTTTATATTAAGTTAGTTTACATCTTGTGGGTATAGTTTACATATTGTGGGATGTCTTGTGGGATGGGTGTCCTCGCCCGTCCTATCTCAAAGTTATTAAGAGCGGGCAAGGATGCCATTGGTGTCAAGTTAAGGTTGGCGCCCATACGTCAACGATAGGTTTTGTGATGAACGAG
>NZ_JBXXZH010000238.1:0-14519 GCF_059640475.1 Calothrix sp. CBUCES-K 9914 | reverse complement strand
GTATACAATTAAGTAATATTATTCACAGGCAAGATTTTGAAAACGGTGAGTTTCGACTTTGGGGGAGCTACGATGGTAACAAGCTGCGGCAAAAATTAGGGATGACTGAACAAGAATTTCTCAAACAAATCAAAGTTCAGTTTGAAATTGACCAGAATCTTCAGCTGAACCTATTATTAGTTCGCGGCAAAGCACAACGTTTAATTCCATCTCATATAGAAAGTATTGACGTGGGTGCAGCTATTAATGCATCAGGTATACGCGAAACGCCAACGTTATTTGCTGATGGTAAACTAAGATGGACTATTGCAGTTGGGCACCCAGACCAAGAACTGAATAATGGCGATATTGCAGTTAATGTACTTGAGTCAGCAAGCGTAGACCTTGCAAACGGTTATTATTTAGTATATCAAGCTAACAATACTAAAAACAACAAACCACTAGAATTATTTCGCTACGAAGCTGGTAACGCATCACAACAAGGAAGTGGTTTAATTAGTGACCCCTTACCCGCTTTTCCAAGAAGTGACAAACACAGCTTTTATATTTATCACGAAGACAGCGAAACTGGCGCCAAAAAATGGATAAGAGTTGGCGAATTAAAAAAACCGCAGGTCACAACAGATTATCCATGTCAATACCGCGTTACCCTCGACGAAAAAGGTATTTTGCGAATGCATACGGGAGAAGTTCCCTATTGGAAGTCTAATAGTGAAGAATGTCTCAAACAAGAAGGATGCGTTTTTCAGGCGCCGTTAGAATTACAAAAGAGCGAAGTCGATAAAGAACGTGACCCATTTTGCGGTTTACACTAACACCCTTTTCAAGACTAAGTGGGGCTATGCCCTACCTACAAAGATTTATTTTATTATGAACCGCAAAGACGCTAAGAACGCTAAGAAAGAATAATAGTTAAGGGGAAAAATAATATATGGAAAATATTAGCAAGCTTTTGAAGACAGAAAACTCTGAGTTAGCACGGTTATTACAATTTAGTTTGTATGGTGTAGAAGCAGCTTTAAAACAAGCTTTAACAAAAAATCCAAATGACCCAGCAGCAGATTTATGTGAAGGCGCCTTACAAGAACTTAACACTCTTCTACATCCACCAACTGAGACTATAGATAATTCTAACTTAGCAGATATTCTTCAAATAGCACCCGACCCGATACTAACAAACGAATTAAAATTAAGGCGCCTCCAAAATGAGTTTAACTCTGATAAAGATTTAGCTCTATATTTAGGAAATACTCTTCAAAGTCAAACTGACTCCGATTTATGGAACGAGGTACAACGCAAGCTGCTTAGAGTTCCAGAAGATTTAGCGGTAACTTGGCGCCAGCGTGCTTTAGTAATTGCAGCAGAAGCTGGCGCCCAATCCGATATATCTAATTGTCTTTTATTACCATTTAATGAACATGAAAATATTTATCCTGGATTAAAGGGAAGTATCATATCCAAAGGATTAGGCTTTTCAAATCAGGCACATCTACATCCACAAATTGCTCAGTTAAATTTACAAAATTATCCAGAAGATATACATATTTTAGCTAAGTTAGTATCTACTTGTATAAAATTGATTGATATCGACCCAGATTTGCACCATGCTTTAAAAAGCATTTTTAGCTTTGATGTTATAAATTTGCATTCCAAACAAGAACATCGTTGTCAGTATATAGATGTATTAATAGAAACTTTTTGGCGAGTAATTAAAGTAGAAGAAAGTGCAGATTCATTATCTGCTTTACGTTACTGGATTGATTTAGACGAAGCAATTCACTCTTTGGTTTTTGTACCACCTGCCGACCGCTTCTCTTGGTGGGGTAAAATACAACAAGAAACAAGGCGCCTGTTAAAAAAATTCGTCCAGAGAGCGATAACTGAAGGTCATAACATCCGCATCCGTCAACTCTCAGGTTTTTATGCTGACGTATGTGCTTATTCCAAAGATGACCTACGACTCGAAATAGGAGGAAACCCAGGAGAAGTTTTATCTTGTCTACGAGTATACGCTAAAATCAACGAGCACGAATTTCCCGGAAGAGTACTATTTCGCTCATCACGATAAAACTTATGACTATTGCAAAAAATAAATGTCGCGTAGGATAGGCGTCTCGCCTGTCCTACAATATTTCTTTTAAAATACTTTTTCATTGGAACACTTAATACTGCATTACATCAAAACCCATAATATTCTTACACAATTAGTTGCTTGCCGATAGTTTTTCCTACTTCTATGAGATCGAAGGTTGAATTTTTTCTAAAGAAACCAAACCATTATCCTCAAAATCTATCTCTAGATGATATCCTTTCATCATTGCAGCTCCCAATAAAGGCTTATATCCAGTAGCTAAAACAAAGACTAATTTTTCTATATCATCCCAAACAATTGTTGCTAAATGTATAGATGATAAAACTTGGCTACCGTCAGCTAATATTGTAGGTATAGTACTATGCAAAGGAAGTTGCATTGCACTGACGGCTTGTGGAGGCAAGGTGAGAGTGCCGTTAAATCCAGTATCAATAACAAAATTTAATGAAAAATCTGGTTGCCCAGGTAAACGAAAAATCACCGGAACTGTGGTCTTACCACCAATTAATCGTCCGTTAATCATTCAACTATATGCTCCACAGTACCACCAAAGCCAAATGCAGCATTATAACCTATTCGCATCATAAATAATCTAGCGTTTGGGTTCTTCTCCTTTAACTTTAACCCTGGTTCTATACCAATTTCATCAATTCCATACTCACCAGTCTCAGCGTTTATGACAATCATCTTGCCAATATTGTCACCATGTTCAACTTCTTGACGAATCCCCTGGTCGTAAAATTGTTTAGCTCTCTGGGCAACTTCTTCTACAGTCCAAAAAATAGCCTGCATACTTTCACCTGCTTTTTTACTTTTTAAACAATTATAGCTCTCTTTTGTAAACTCCATAGAAGCACCACCAAAGCTGAATGCAACATCAAAACCTATTCGCATCATATATAATCTAGCATATGGATTTTTCTGCTTTAACATCAACATTGATTCGATGCCGCTTTCATCAATTCCATACTCGCCAGTCTCAGCATCAATGACAATCATCTTGCCAATATTATCGCCATGTTCAACATGAAGACGAATTCCATTTTAACATTTGGGTCTATATTTTTCTGGAGTAACTTTTCTAAAATTCGCATATTTTTACCATTTACTGCTGCATGAATTACAGTACGATTGTGGGATGTGCGAAATTGGGGATTAATCTTTGGTAGCAACTTGTTGACTTCGGAAATATTCTCTTTGATGGCAGCGTGAATCAACTCGATATTTGGGTCATTACTTTTGGGTAAATGGACATTATTCCAGTTTTCTAAATTATCTATATTGACGTCAAACTATTCCGAATTTACTACTATGCTAGATTTGGATGTACTCAATGGTTTACTAGTCGATATCTCATACAAATAAACTCTTACTGGTATTGTACCATCACTACTCCTTCCCTTCGACATCAATTAAAGCATGGGATCAAGCCAAATTTCTGCTTTAAATCGACCATCGGGGGTGATTTTTGTAGAGTGCAAACTGAGACGGAAAGTATCAATAATTTTAGTGAAGAGAAAATGATTTAGAACAAAACCAGTGATGAGAAAACCACTGATGAACAAAATTCGGATATGCCTGGGACGGAATTGAGCAGGAGGTATCATTTTTTGATTAAATTTGGACAAGGGCATGGTTGTAGATCATTTCAGTAATTACTGATAGACTTCCCTAAGCTCTTTGACACTCTCAGCCCGCTTATGGTCTGAGATTCTGCTAACAGGAGACTATCAGGAAGAGGATTCTTACTCGAACCGTTCCAGACTCTTATCCTTGCTGCGGTCGTCAAACACTGCCTACCCAAGTTACTTAGGTCAATGCCTAAGTTTCCGGCTACTTTTCTTAAAATATTCGCTGCACCGTTTAAATCCGAATTGATAATTGAACCATTTGCACACGTATACAAACCACGCGGAAACCTTCTACCAGATGCTGTCCAACCCTCTGGTTTTTCACCATAAACGGGTAGAGTGTCTCCATCTAAATAGCTAGATGCGGACGTGTAAGATTCCTCTGTTACTTGGAATCTAATACCATGCAAATCACACAATTGTTTTAATCTATCTTTGAGTTTACCTAATGGCATTTGAACAAATTTCTGATTTGACAGGCGTCCAATGTTTGCATTAAGTTTAAATCCTTCGTTCCACCCTATTACTAGTGTTCCAATGCCGTATTTTAAGCAGTGGTCAATAATTAGCTTTGCGGCTTTATTAATCCCATCACGCATTTGGTGATTACGTTTACGGGTAACGCGGTCTAGCCAACTATCCCAATATGCTTCGGGTTTACCCTCTTTACGTGTAGCTATTTTTTTGTTCCACAACTGATTCATTGCCTTTAATGCACGGGCATCAATTAGTAAGGAATTGCCTAAAGTATCAACACAGGCTGCTAAATTATCAGGGCTACAAAAATTTATCTTAGAAAGCGGGTAACGCGATTCGAACGCGCGACATCAACCTTGGCAAGGTTGCGCTCTACCACTGAGCTATACCCGCAAAACTCACAATACTTAGTATGTCAGACTGCTTATTTTTTGTCAATAGTTATGAAAAAGATTTTTTGGAACGGGCAAGGATGCCCATTCCACCTTAGTTCCACCTTAGATGGAAAATTGGAGTAGATTTACTCGTTGGCTGGAGATAAGTCGCCAATGGTGGCGCCAATACGACTAGCTGGTAAGGATGAGGAGTTGTTATTAGATTGAGGTAGGTCGGCATGAAGTTGACGCATCAAGCTGCCCATTTCTAACGCGCTCATTGCGTACTCCCAGCCCAAATTACTTTTAATCCCTGCTCTTTCTAGTGCTTGCTGCATTGTGTCGGTTGTAAGAACACCAAATATTACCGGTACACCTGTTTGAAAACTCGCGGCAGCTATCCCTTTCGCAACTTCTGATGATACAAGATCAAAGTGAGGTGTTTGTCCGCGAATTACGGCGCCTAAACAGATTACCGCGTCGTAACGATGGGAAAGTGCAAGCTGTCGCGCGACTACGGGAACTTCAAAACTGCCTGGTACCCAAACATAATCAACCTGCGAACCGTGAGGATTAACATCAATACCATGACGTTTCAAGCAATCTTGACATCCTTCGAGTAGCTTGGTTGTAACCAAATCATTAAATCGACCTATCACCAATGCAAATCGCAACGTATCGGTCTGGGTAAAAGTTCCCTCAAAAACTGTCATGACTGCCTCTTTAACTATATGAATTCAATATATACTTCTAGAACTAACGCAAAAACCGGACTTTTTCAGAAACCAGCTTTTTTGATCATAGCTTCTCAAACAAATCAGCAGAGAAGCGTTAGCCCCTCTGCTTACCGCTACGAAACCTGTAGCTTGCTGTAATTTGTGTCCAATTGGTAGCTTACACTACGAAAAAGTTAAGGACACCAACTAAAATTACAAGGATAAACCACGCTCCTGAACCAATCCAAAGAAGCTTTTTAGACTCTACCCAACTCTGTGGTGTAGCATATGCTACTGGAACCCCAATAACCATAACGAAAGATAGAGCAACTAAAGCAAGCAACGCAAATTGGAATATAAAAGTCATTTTCTTTTCTCCCAAGACAGCTATCTATTAAAGATAAAATATTTTACAACACAAATTTTACTGACTTTATCTAATTGTAAAGTATCTAATTCTAGTCTCGACTCTTAAGTGACTCATTCAGCGTTTATTTTTTTATGAATTTTATTTTGTGCCATACGACGGTGGATTTTGATGCGCTGGGAGCGGCTGTTGGACTGACACGTTTGCTATCGGGTAGTAAAATTGTGCTATCAGGTGGTGCCCATCCGTCGGTGCGGGACTTTTTAGCGTTGTACCGCGATGAATTTGCTTTGATTGAACGACGGTCTGTAAATCCAGAAGAGATTCACTCGTTAATCATTGTAGACGTACAGCGACGCTCACGTATTGGGAAGTTATCGGAATGGCTTGACTTACCCCACTTAGTAGACATTACTATTTACGACCACCATCCTGAAGACAGTGATATAAATGCAACTAAATTTTATATTGAACCAGTAGGCGCCACTACTACGATTATTGCCGAGAAGCTACAAGAAACTAGTATCGAGCTTACAAATTTTGAAGCGACAGTAATGGCTTTAGGTATTCATGCTGATACAGGTTCACTGACGTTTGAGACTTCCACACCTCGTGATGCTGTTGCTTTAGGATGGTTAATGCAGCAAGGCGCCAGCATAGCTAATGTTAACCAATATTTGGAGCCGGGTCTATCACCACAATTACAGCAACTTTTGAAGATAGCACTCGATAACCTGCAATTGATTCACAAAAGTGGCTATACATTAGGATGGGTGATTTTAAAGACAGATGAATTTGTACCTGGATTATCCGGTTTAATATCACAATTATGTTCAATCTCTGAAACTGATGTATTATTGCTAGTGCATGAGTATCCAGCAGGGGAAGGTGATGAGACTCGTTTGACGATTATTGGCAGAAGTCAAATCAAAAATGTTGACTTCAACGAATTATTTCAACCTTTGGGAGGAGGAGGACATCCTCAAGCAGCATCAGCCAACTTACGCGGCGCCAATTCCCAAGTTATTATAAATGAGCTAGTCGAAAGTCTAAAACTTCAAATACCCAAACCTCGAACTGCTAGAGACTTGATGTCTTCCCCTGTTCGGAGTATTCGTCCTGACACGACTATTGCCGAAGCACAAAGAATTTTGCTGCGTTATGGACATTCTGGACTATCGGTAGTTGATACAGAAGGGAATTTAGTTGGTGTAATTTCGCGTCGTGACCTTGATATTGCTTTACATCACGGTTTTAGTCATGCACCTGTAAAAGGTTACATGACAACGAAAATTAAAACGATTACACCTGATACTACTATGCCGGAAATCGAAGCACTGATGGTGACTTATGATATTGGGCGCCTGCCTGTGATGGATAATGGGCAATTATTCGGTATTGTGACGCGCACCGATATTTTACGTGAACTACATAAGAGTGCTGAGTCAAAAGTGCTGAGTGCTGAGTCGAAAAAACTTAGCACTCAGCACTCAGCACTCAGCACTGATTTACAAAACCGTATCAACCCTGTGTTATGGCAGTTATTAAATAAAGCATCCCAAGAAGCAACAAAACGTGGTTGGCATTTATATGTAGTAGGGGGTGCAGTACGTGACTTGCTGCTTGCCCAAAATATACAAAAAGAACCTTTATTACTCAAAGATATTGACCTTGTAGTTGATGGGTTCCATCAATCTGCTGATGCGGGTGCTGGTGTGGAACTCGCTACAGCACTGCAAAAATTGTATCCAAACGCGCGTTTAGATGTTCACGGAGCTTTTCAAACTGCCGCGTTATTATGGCACAAAGACCCTGAACTTGATTCATTATGGGTTGATGTCGCTACTGCCCGTACTGAATTTTATCCTTATCCAGCTGCAAATCCTGAAGTTGAAGCAAGTTCGATACGTCAAGATTTATATCGAAGAGATTTTACAATTAATGCAATGGCATTACGTTTAACTCTTCCACACGCAGGTGAGTTACTTGATTATTTTAATGGGTTACACGATTTAGAAGCTCGACAAATACGTGTTTTGCACCCAAATAGCTTTATTGAAGACCCTACACGTATTTATCGGGGAGTTAGGTTTGCTGTACGGTTAGGATTTACTATTGAATCACAGACCGAAAGTTATATTCGCTATGCAATTAATAGTGGTGTATATGACCGTACTGTACGCGAAAATAGTAAAACTCCTGCGCTTTCAACTCGTCTCAAAGCTGAGTTGAAGTTAATTCTTGAGGCGCCATATTGGAAAAAGGCACTCGAATTCTTAGATAATTTAAGCGCGCTGCAATGCATTCACCCAACTTTAAAACTTGATGTAGAGTTATTACGTCAGCTACGTTTGATCGAACGCTGTTTACAACGTTTTGATAAAGACCAAACTATAATTCATTGGTTGCTTCGTCTTGAAACTATTATCGCTTACTTGGCGCCGGAGTTTCGTAGTAAGGTCGCTACTAATTTACAATTGCCTGACGATAGTATTAAAAGATTATCTAGTTTAAATACTGTACTGGATAATATTGCTGGGTTAGCAAAGTGTGAATTAAAGAGTCAGGTTGTAACTTTACTTAAGAAATATGATTTGGAAACGCTGATTTTAGCCGCTTTACAAAGTCAACGCTCTATTCGTCGCTTAATTTGGCAGTATATTAATGTATGGCGTTTTGTTCAGGTGCCTCTCAATGGTAATGATTTACAAAAGTTAGGATATAAACCTGGTCGAGCTTTTAAGGAAATGCTTGATGATTTGTTATCTGCTACTTTAGATGGTGCTGTTAATGATAAGGTTAGTGCTGAGGTGTTTTTAACGGAAAAATACCCAATTAAATAATTTTTTGACATTTTACCACAGAGACGCAGAATTCACAGAGAGAAAGAGGGAAGAGAGTGTTAGTTTGGCAAGTTGATTTTTATCGTCGTCCCCAAAATCATGAGCAATTGTGGGATTTGTTGATTTGTGATACTCGCGGTAATTTTAAATATGAGGCTTCTTGTCCTCAGTCGCAAGCTAATTCTAATTGGTTAACTTCACAGTTTGGGTTAGCGCGCGCTTCTGGTATACCTAATAAAATACAGGTGTTTCGTCCCCAATGTCTAAGTCTAGTTGAAACTGCCGCGCGGAATTTGAATATTTCAGTTGAAGCTACTCGTCGCACTACAGCTTTGAAACAGTGGTTGAAAGATAAATCTTATCCTGTTGAACTAGAAAAGTTACCCCCAGTTCCTTTACCTGATAATCTTTTAGGTGATAAATGGCGATTTGCTTCGCTTAAAGGTGGTGATGTTGAGGAGTTTCGTGACCGTCGTATTCCTATTGTAGATTTTCCTGATTTTCTCCTTCCTTTTAATTTGGGTTTGGCATCAACTCAACTTGTTCCAGGTGTTGTTATTTATGGTGGTAGACAGTCGATGCGGTTAGCACGCTGGTTACAAGAATCACGTCCTGTTGATTTAAATTATATTGCAGGGGCGCCTGATGGTTTAATACTTGAAGCTGGTTTAGTTGATAGATGGGTTATTGCTACTTTTGATGATAATGATGTTAGAATTGCTGCTCAAAATTATGAACAGCGTAAACAACAAAGTAAAGGGTTACATTTTTTACTTGTTCAGCCAGATGATTCTGGTATGACTTATAGCGGTTTTTGGTTGCTACAGCCAGAGAGTTAAGTAATATTAAGTAATATTAAGTAATATTAATAAAGATTTCAATAAATGTAGAATTAGAAAAAAACTTGTAATCAAGCAAAAAGAATTGAAAAAAATACTTCAAA
Organism: Calothrix sp. CBUCES-K 9914; assembly: GCF_059640475.1. Classification (NCBI taxonomy): domain Bacteria; kingdom Bacillati; phylum Cyanobacteriota; class Cyanophyceae; order Nostocales; family Calotrichaceae; genus Calothrix; species Calothrix sp. CBUCES-K 9914. Next base: position 5,076 of record NZ_JBXXZH010000238.1, on the reverse strand, counting down.
TGCGTAAATAACTGTTAATCTAAAACAGATAATTAAGTTAATTTTCTCCGAAACATCTATCTTTTGGGGAATTGTTAACCTGTGTCTATAGCTGCAAGACTCCCAAAATACAATAAATTAGCAATTGGGTATATGCAATTAAGATATTTTAGAAATTACTATTTTTGCTGTGGTGTGCTTCTATCGTCATTCCTAGTCAGTGGTTGTGGCGCCAAGAAACCCCAAGCAAATGCGAGTGGTCCACCAGCCGCTTTGGTAAAATTACAGCGTGTCGAGACTTCGACTGTAGAAAACAGTACGGAGTTTGTAGGAACGCTCGAAGCAAAGCAGCGTGTTTCGTTAAAACCACAAATCAGTGGACGTATAGTACAAGTCACTGTCGCACAAGGTAACTTTGTCAAACAGGGGACACCAATAATACAATTACGTCCAGAAAGGAATCGAGCATCGGTAGATGCAGCTATCGCTTCGACTGACTCACAAAGAGCAACTTTAGAAAATGCAACTGCACAAGTACGCGCGAATGAAGCAGAAATTAAGCAGCGTACAGCAGAAATTAAACGTTATCAAGCAGATATTGTGAATCGCAATAGCGATGTTGAGCTTGCCAACATTAACTACAAGCGGTCGGAAGAATTAGCATCAGCAGGTGCCGTTCCAAGGCAGAATTTAGATGAACGTCGTGCCCAGCGTAACAGTGCTGTTGCCGCACGTGAAGCTGCGTATCAGTCACTTGCATCAGCACAAAGCGCACTGCAACAAGCGCAGTCTCAGTGGAGAGGTGCAGTTGCGTTAGTAAAACAAAATGAGTCACAACTGAAGCGCGCTCAAGCTGAAACTGCTGTACAGGTAGAAGATTTAAGCTACAACCGAGTTGTAGCTCCTGTAAGTGGTGTTGTTGGTGATGTACCCGTTCGCATTGGTGATTTGGTTAACGTCGGTGATACTGTTACGAGTATTATTCAGAATGATGAGTTGGATCTACGAATTCCAGTACCGACAAATTTATCTGGACAACTGCGTCGTGGACTAGCGGTATCGTTGATCGATCCAAACTTAGGTAAACAAATATCCCAAGGTAGGGTTAATTTTATCGCTCCACAAGCTAGTTCAGGCGACCAAGCAGTTCTGACTAAAGCGCGTTTTCCCAACAGTGACCAGAAGCTACGCGATGGTCAATATGTACGTGCGCGAATCATTTGGAGTCAAGGTGCTGGTGTAAAAGTACCTGCCATAGCAGTTTCTCGCATTGGCGCCCAAGATTTTGTTTTTGTCGCCGAATCTGAAAACAAAAACGGAAAATCACAAATGGTCGCGCGGCAAAAACCAGTCAAACTAGGTGTAATGCAAGGACAAGATTATCAACTCATTTCAGGCATACAACCCGGAGAGAACTTAATTGTATCTGGAATTCAAAGTTTGACTAACGGGGCACCGATTAGACCTGCTGCAACTTAATAAGTAATGAGTGCTGAGTGCTGAGTGCTGAGTTAGGAAACATAGAATTGAGTTAAGAACTCATAACTTTTCACTCCTCACTCCTAACTCCTCACTTCTAACTCCTAACTTCTTACTCAGCACTCAGCACTCAGCACTTTCAACTCTTCTAAACCCATGAGTATTTCACAAAATTTTATTAAGCGACCCGTTCTCACAACGGTCTGCACCATCTTAATTATTCTTGTAGGTGGTATTTGTATTCCGCTGCTTCCTCTAGATAAGTTACCTCAACTTGCGCTCAAGCAGGTTACGGTGACAGCAAATTATTTGGGAACAGATGCAAAGACCGCTGAAGAGAACGTAACAACTGTACTGGAACGTCAAATTAACGGTACGGAAAAAGTTGTTTACATGTCGTCGCAAACGACAAACAACGGTGATACGTCAATAAACGTATCTTTTCCTACAGATATAGATAGGAACACAGCACAAGTACTAGTGCAAAATAACGTTGCTGTAGCTGCTTCTCAGCTTCCTGTTGAAGTGAATCAAACTGGTGTAATTACTCAGAAACAATCACCGACGATTACGATTGCTTACGCGATTTCATCAGAAAAAGACAAGAGCGGAAAGTTTCTTTACGACAACGTTTTTTTGAGTAACTATGTAGATCGTTTTGTTCTTGATGAAATCAAACGAATTGAAGGGGTAGGAAGCGCGCGTATTGTTGGTGAACGAAAGTACGCGATGCGAATTTGGCTAAATCCCTCTGCTTTAGCAGCGCGCGGAGTTACTGCACAAGATGTTACAAGTGCCATCAGTGAACAAAATATTCAAGTGGGTGCTGGACGTATTGGACAACAACCAACTCCAAGTACGCAGCAGTTTGAAATTGCCTTGCGGGCAGTTGGCAGGTTTACGACACCACAGGAAGCTGAAGATATAGTAGTTAAGGTTGGTCAAGATGGTACGCTAACTCGCGTTCGAGATGTTGGACGAGCGGAAGTCGGTGCCCAAGATTACAGTACAACAAATATATTCGATAATGCCCCGGCTGTGGCGCTATTAATTAACCAACTCCCAGGTACTAATGCTTGGAATACTGCAGCACTTGTGAAAACAAGAATGCAGGAGTTATCAAAGAATTTTCCACCTGGATTAAAAGCTACAGTTGCACTAGATAATACTGAGTTCGTTGCTGCTTCTCTTGATGAAGCATTTAAAACACTCTTAGAAGCTGTGTTGCTTGTATTTCTGGTTATCTTTATATTTCTACAGGATTGGAGAACAACTGTTATTCCGTCAATTGCTATTCCAGTATCTTTAATTGGTACGATGGCGTTTGCTTTTGCGTTTGGGTTTACACTCAACCAATTAACTTTGTTTGGGGTAATTTTAGCTACCGGACTAGTAGTAGATGACGGGATTATTGTTGTAGAAGCAATTGCTTTAAAGCTTGGTCAAGGAATGAAACCTTTACAAGCTGCCTTGGAATCAATGGGAGAATTAACGGGAGCAGTAATTGCGACATCACTTGTATTAATGGCAGTGTTTATACCTGTATCGTTCTTTCCAGGTACTACGGGTATTGTTTATAAGCAATTTGCGCTAATTATTGCTTTTTCAATTTTACTTTCGACTTTCAACGCGCTGACATTTTCTCCTGCAATGGGCGCCTTACTAATGCGTCCAGTTCAAGAAGCACATGGACCAATTGCTGCATTATTTAGATGGTTTAATCGATTCTTTGATTGGTTCAAAGGTGGGTATGCTAGTATCGTTGTTTTTCTAATCAAGATTCGTTTACTTGTTGTTCCTGTTTTTATTGCTGGGTTAGTTGCTTCTGCTTGGATTTATATGGTAACTCCCCAAGGTTTTATTCCAGAAGAAGACCAAGGTTACTTTTTTATTATTGGTGAGTCGCCTCCAGGAGTATCATTGAATTACACCAATGATATCGTTGAGAACGTCGAAACAATCGTGCGGAAATTTCCGGAAGTTGAACACGTCAATGGTTTAGGGGGATTTGGGTTTGAAGGAAACGCAACAAATAAATCTCTCTTCTTTGTCAAGTTAAAACACTGGGAAGAACGTAAAAAAGCTAACGAATCAGTTTTTGGTATAACTGGTGCAATTAATAAGGAACTTGCATCAAAAATTTCGGGAGCGCGCTTAATTGCGGTTAATGCACCTCCTGTAGATGGTTTGGGAAGTTCAGGTGGTTTGGAATTCTTCATCCAAAACAAAGCTGCACTACCAATGGAAACACTTATCGATAATTCGCAAAAATTCATAAATGCTGCTCGCAAGCGTTCTGAGTTAGCTGGAGTATTCACACAATTTACAAATAATACTCCTATGCTGCAAATTGCCATCGACCGTAACCAAGCCAAAGCACAAAATATTGCTATCAGCGATATTTTTAGCACGATGCAAACCTATCTTGGCGCCCGTTACGTCAATCAATATGTATTGGGAGGACAACTTTATCGTGTTTATGCTCAAGCTGAAGGAGAATTTCGCTCTAATCCTGATGCTTTAAATAGTTTATATGTACGCTCTCAAGACAAAAAAATGATTCCTTTGACTAGTGTCGTCAAAGCTGAACGAATCAATTACCCGCCAATCGTAACGCATTATAACATCTATCCTGCAATCAAAGTTCAAGCTAGCCCCGCACCTGGTTTTAGTACCGGACAAGCGATGGCAGCAATGGAGGAAGTTGCCGCACAAACACTACAACCTGGGTTTGGATACGAATGGACAGGTACTGCATTTCAAGAACGTTCAGGTGGTGGCGCCGCACCAATAATTTTTGGTTTAGCTTTTGTAGTGGTATTTCTTGTCCTGGCTGCTCAGTACGAAAGCTATATTGACCCGGCTATCATCATGTTGACCGTACCGTTAGCAATTCTTGGTGCTTTAGGTGCAATTCAAGTGCGCGCGAATTTGTTGCAAGCAGGTGGTGTATATCCAGTTGTTAACAATAATATCTATGCTCAAGTCGCGTTAGTAATGCTCATTGGTTTGGCTTCTAAAAACGCAATTTTAATCGTTGAATTTGCAAACCAAATGCACGAAATTGGTATGAGTATTACACAATCTGCTATTCGTGCAGCAGAGGATAGGTTACGCCCAATCTTAATGACTGCATTTTCTGGTTTAGTGGGATTTTGGCCTCTGGTAATTGCTAAAGGCGCGGGCGCCATGAGTCGTTGGTCACTAGGAACAGCTTTGTTTGGTGGTTATTTAATATCCACAGTTTTAAGTTTGTTTTTAGTACCAGTATTGTATGTGGTGATTAAGGATATAGAGCATCGTTTCTTAACGCCTGATAAAGGTGATAAACCCCAAAAACCCAAGCAAGCTAAACCGGAACCTGCTGTTGTGGCTTCCAAAAGTGATGCGGCGTCCCCTGAACAGTTACATTTGAATGTTTCTACACAGAACGAGTAATACTATGCTCAAAAGATTATTTCGCGATTGGAATTTTGATGATTGGATGAATCATATTTTATTTTCACTCGCTGTGATTTTATTGATTTATTCTTTCTTTTTCCACGGTTAATGAATGTAGGGTGGGCACTGCTAGCCCTGTCAAGGTGAGCATGAGTACTACCCATTTATAAGGGTTTT
>NZ_JBXXZH010000237.1:0-13916 GCF_059640475.1 Calothrix sp. CBUCES-K 9914 | reverse complement strand
TGGCAAATGCAAGTGTGGAGCTGCAGCAGCTAAAGCACTGATTAAAAATTCCCGTTCGCTTTAAAGCTTCTATTTGCTCTGGTGTAAACCGCAATTTCTCCAAATATTCTAATGCCTGCTCCAAACCCATTGCAATCAAATACCCAAACCCAACAGGCAAGCGACGCACAAATAATTCAAAACTTGCCCGTTTGTTTTCAACTCCTTCACCAACATAACAAGCTGCCATCGTTAGCTGGTACAAGTCAGTCAATAAACTTGAATCCGATGCGCTTACGAATAGCGATGATTGTTCAATGTCTCTTTCTAGATAGCCCAAGCCCGTAAAAGTGGTCATTGTCAAGGCACCTCTGAAGAATGCTTATAGTAATTATGGTAGTTTTTACCAAAAATATTGTCAAGTGACAAAAGGTTGAAAGTACACAAGGTGCGTAAAACAGTGCATTTACGGTGATTGTTATAATTTTTTGATTAATAAATTAACATTTTGTAATGGTTTTACCTAACTTTATCCAACTTGAACCATTTATATCTAGAGGAATAAAGGCGCCTCAAAACGCGGATAAATGAACGCAGTTTCAAAACTATGTAACGAAAAGTATAGATTTGAAGAGTATTAGTTCACATTATCTTCAAGTAATATTGCGTCAAATGTAAATATGTTGCGATTAGAAGCCAAGTAGTTTTATAGGAAGTAAAGTATGAATATCACAAAAAAGTGGTTGGAATAAAACAAGGGGTATAGTGTTATGTCTATCTCGAAGATAGTAGCAGTAGTTACACAGTATATTTCCGAAGCTGCGATGGAAATTTTTGCTCCTACGCACGATTCTTATCCAAATATTGGCGTTCAGCCTTTCACAGGCGAACCATTTAAAGGTCATGTTGATAAATTATAGGTAATGTGAAAGAAATAACTGAAATCACGAATCAAAGAATCGATGCAGCGATAAATAATTGCTTCATCGATTTTAATTTTTTTAATTTCAGGACATCATCATATATGGTCCCATTCAAACTCTGCCAAAAGCAGTAAACTACACACCATTACAATACCTGTTGCTAAAAACTGCCATTCGCCCCAAATTTGTAGTAACCATATACCAATCAAATGTACGGCGCCTGTAATTAGAATAGTGCGAGAACGTATAGCGAAGCCAGTACACAAATAGCCTATGGCACTAAGTCCTAACCATAGCGGACATAAATTAAGCAATATTTCTCCCCAGCCACAGGTAATACCTAAATTAGTTAAAATAATTCCTGCAAGCATTAATGTCGCCCATAAATACAGTAACCATTCGACCCGTCTACTTTTTACCCAGTAGTGCGACCAACTCATCATCACAATAGTGCCGATAGCACTAAGAACCGACCATAATGTTGCTTGTAAACTCCAACTGACAGGGATAAACTGCGCTGTAGTGAACATGGGCACAAGCAAAACACCCCAGAGCAGAAACGCTTGATCAATGCGAGTGTAAAAATTAGAATAAAGCTTAAAAGAGCCAATTTGCCAGTTAACTAGCCAGAGTCCTTCCATTTCATATATGTCTAAAGTGGCTTGTTTACGGCGCAACGGTGGTACAGAATAGTTGAAAAAAGTCATTATTATTCGTTTTTTATTTTAATGAAAATTTAATGATTTACTGACATAGGAATGTCATATTTATGTTTTATCGTGTCTAGTCAAGATAGATTTTTACTCTATCTACGGACAGTGACTATGGTTATTTTATATTCTGCCTACTGTGGTATATTCTGCTATACCTTTTACAAATAAGTAGCAGCTAGCCTTATCTGTCATCGATACACCATTATTTGTTCTGCACCGCACCATCAAAACCCAAGCGCGTACACCTAAAAACTTTAGAAAAATTTAACTATTTAAGTTTGAGAGTAATTATTATTACTGCTCAAAAGCAAAAACCTAATTGAGAAAGAATTTTAGTGAAGAAGAGTATAAATAAAAGATAAAAACTTCATCTAAAGTTCAAGTTGCGCTCATGAGTAACGATATCGACTGTGAATATTGTGATAACTAATTCTTATAACTCATACCAACTGGACTTAGAAATCATTTATAGGGTGTGTATATAAGGAAAGAAAAGTTCATGGTTTGAGCGGCAAGCAGCACTTCAAGACAATTATATTCTTGCATTCAAACGTTAATGTTCATCAGGAGTTAAAATAATGCTTAGGAAATTAGCAGTTAGTGCTATTTTGTTACCTGCTTTCTTGGGGATTAGCACAGTTGCAGCGCAGGCAGCAACAACCCAAACTACCTCACAACCAGAGGTAGCACAAAGCTCACTCGAAGCGGCGCCTCAATATTACGCTAACAATTACAACTACGAATCAGATTGTAAACCTAGCTACAGGCGCCGTTCATCTGGATATTATCAACAAAACTACTACCGCCCTCATAACAGCGGCTACCATCAAACCAATTACTATAAGCCTCATAACAACGGCTACCACCAAACAAATTACTATAAGCCTCATAACAACGGCTACCATGACAATGGCTACCACAATAATGGCTACCATGACAATGGATACAACAATAATGGCTATCACCATTAATTGAAGTTGTAGTTCCGGCGCCATATACGCTATCTTAGCTCAGTGGTATTTTTTACCACGCCCGTTACGTAGAGACGCGATTAATCGCGTCTCTACACAGAGTTAGAAAAGTTTGAAATGGTTTCAACTTATCATTACTTGGTTGAGGAAAAAAGCCAAGGCAGCACTTCCTATCGGAACGGTAAGATTATCGATACCGAGAAAAGAAAACGATTCGAGAAGAGTTGCGGCGACGGCTACAATTAACGATATTACCCAAGTTTGCCAAATGTTCCCTTGAACACTATATAAAATCAAACTAGAGATTATAAAGCTGACGAAGGTCATTGATAGTGAACCTTCCCAGCTTTTTTGTCCGCCCATAACTATGTACTTATGTTTACCGAAGCGTTGCCCTATTAATGCAGCAGTTCCGTCACCCCACGCCATTATTAAAATTCCTAGTACTGCATAATGAGGTTGGTCAAGATACCAAAACCAACCCACTAATAGACCAATACTAACCGCGTAAAAAAACGTACCTAAGCTTTTGCGTCCAACGCTATTTATACTAGGTAAAATCGGAAAGCGATAAGATAAGAGTGTTACAGCAGCCGCTAAAATCGAAGCAGTAATACCAAGAATGGCAGGTACATCAAGCCACCATGCTAGTAAAATGACATTACCCGTACCAATGTGGACAATCTTGCGGAGGATTTCAGTGTCTTTAGTAGCAATCCGACTTATTACGGAAGCTAAAAATAGGACAAAGCCAATCCAGGCTGCAACACTAGAAATTTGCAGCCACAAAGGGTAATTTGAATCTAAATCAGTAAGTAGAGTTATCAATGATACAAGAGTAATGGATTACGAGTAATTTCAGCCTTTTATACTAATTTATCGGATTTAGCGCTTATAAAATGAAACCGTTATTTATTTGGTTAATTCGGGGCTATCGGATGTTTATCTCTCCCCTATTTCCCCCAACTTGTCGTTTTCAGCCTACTTGTTCGATGTACGCTATTCAAGCTATTGAAAGATTTGGCGCCATCAAAGGTAGTTGGTTAGCTATCAAGCGGATTTTACGCTGTCATCCCTTCCACCCAGGTGGTTACGACCCAGTACCCGAAGTTTCCTGTTCATGCAAAAACGATAAAAATAAATAACTCCTAACTCCTAACTCCTAAATAAATAATGCGACCATACCACAGTATAGCGATTCTTGAATGCGGAGAAGCATTGGTCAAAATTCCTCTTGATAAATTTGCTGTTGAGACTCCGCACCCATACGAAAAATTAGGGGCGCCTTACGGGGAACACTCGCCGTATTTTTTAAGACCGGGTGTGATTGATTGTTTGCTTGAAGCGCAAAATTACTTACAACAAAAATACTCTGACTGGCAAATCCTGTTATTTGATGCTTATCGTCCAGTAGCAGTACAGCAGTTTATGGTAGATTACAGCTTTGCCCAAGCCCTTCAAGAAAGAAATTTACTCGAATCAGATTTAACAGTAGTGCAGCGTCAAGAAGTTTGGGAAGAAGTATATAAAATTTGGGCTTCCCCAAGTTTAGACATTAAAACTCCACCACCACATAGTACAGGCGCCGCAGTTGATGTGACATTAGTAAATGGTGATAGAAAAATCGTTGATATGGGTTCGCCGATAGACGAAATGTCAGACAGGTCGCTTCCCAATTATTACGCTAATAATAACCATCCCCAAGCAACTCAGTACCACTCATACCGTAACCTCCTGTGCGATGTCATGGAAAAAGCTGGTTTTCAGCGTAACCCGCGCGAGTGGTGGCACTTTTCATATGGCGACCAAATGTGGGCATGGCAGCACAACGAAAAAAACCCAAGTAATATCGTTACTGCAAAATATGGAAGATTGGCAACGGATGATAAACGGATGTAACGGATAGTTGATTGTAAATAGAAATTAAATAATGTAGGATAGGCGTCTCGCCTGTCCTACAATATTCTTATGCATCTTGAGGATTAAGCTGTACCAACTCTTCCGTTGTATAAGTACCTACAGGACTCCAAATTAAATAAGGTACAAGCAGTATTGCTGCGGTGCGAGAAATAGTTAGAACTGCCAAGGTTAAGAGTAAACCTAAAATTACACCGACAGAACCAATTGTTTCTCCAACACGCAAACTCCGAAATCTGAGCATTAGAGGTATATATGTAACAGTAATTATTTCCAACAGCAAATATAGCCCCATGAATAACCAAGTTTCTAAGCTACCTGGGTTTTTTTGCCAAACAAGATTTGCAGATGCGGCGCCACTAATAAAAATAACAGTCCAAATTAGAGGAATTAATGGTTCAAAAACTAACCAACGTGGACGAGTTAATTTAGCAAACCATTTAACATCACGCGGTGTAATGAAAAAACTTCCGAATTGTACTATTAATGTTATAGCACCAATTACCAACCAAGATTGCAACATAGTATCTAAAACCTGTAAGTAAAGTTATAAATCTATTTTGTCAATCCTAACTATACCTACAATCAATCTATGGTTGGAAAATTATTGATATCTAATTAAGCATCTTGAGGGTTTAAACGAAGCATTGCCCAAGTAGTGTAAGTACCAATGGGACTCCATAGTAAATATGGGACAAGAAGTAAAGCTGCTGAACTAGAAACGGGAAGGACAAATAGTGTAAGTAATAACCCTACCACAAATCCGGCACCACCAATAATTGTACCGACTTTCAAGCTGCGAAGTCTAAACATTACAGGAGTATACGCAATTGTGAGTATTTCTAACAGTATATATGTAGCCATTCGTAACCAGGTTTCCGTAGTACCTGGGTCACGTTCCCAAACAATATAAGCAGACCATCCTGCACAAACAAAAATAACAGTCCAAATAACGGGAATTAATTTTTCAAAAGTCAGCCAACGTGGACGCTGTAAACGGTTGAACCACTTACGGTCATCAGGAGTAATAAAGTTTGCACCCAGCGCGATAATAAAACCAACGCCAAGAATAACCATCCACGATTTAATCATTGTGACACCACCATCTGCCATTTAATTCTAATTTTGGCAAATTTCGCGGTATTACTCTTCATCCGTTGGTTTGAAAATTTATTCACATCGATGGAACAGGACTTACGATGCTTATTCCACAAGAAAGTAATTAAGCTTTTAGAAGCTTAACTTAATAATCTGTAAGGTGCTTGAAGGCACTAGATTACTGGCTTCGTTTAAGAATTATTATAGCCTTCACGCACCCTACCTCCTAACTTCAAACAAGTCCAGACCTTAAAGCGACTACAGCAGCTTGTACTCGGTCATCAACCGAAAGCTTGTTCATAATTCCACGAACGTGGGTTTTAACTGTATTGGGACTTAAATAAAGTTTCTCAGCAATCTCAGGGTTACTCAAACCATCTACCATTAACTTCAATACTTCTAACTCACGCTGTGATAAATTTGCAGGATTGGCTTTAGAAGCAGGTGGTTTAAGATTTTCAATCACCCGTCTTGCAATTTGCGGGTCTAAGTATGCTGCTCCTTCAACTGCCGCAGAAATTGCGCTCAACAACCGCTCAACGGTGGCACCTTTGATACAATAAGCATCGGCGCCGCTAGATAAAGCTGCAATAATTTCCGTTTCGGTTTGATGCGATGTCAACATTACGATATGAGTTTGGGGTAATGCTGCCTTAATTTGTTGTGTTGCAGCAATGCCATCCAAACGGGGTAGTCCAATATCCATTACAACTAAATCAGGTTTGAGTTTAAGGGCTGCTTGAACACCTAAGTAACCGTCTTCTGCTCGTCCAACTATTTCTAGCTGTGGATATGACATTAGCGACTGCTCAAGTCCCAATTGCATCATCGGGTCATCTTCAACAATTAATATCCGTAATGGTGGAGCATCAAGTGGTAGATTTAAAGACATAATAGTAGGGTGCGTGACGCTATAACAATCTTAAAACGAAGTTAATGACTCGTAGCGTCACGCACCGGAACGAGTTAGAAGAATTAAAATTCAATACCTGGTTGTGCTTTCACTCCTTGCTCACGAAACGGATGTTTGACTAATGTCATTTCTGTTACTAAGTCCGCGCGCTCAATAAGTTGCTTCGGCGCCCCTCTTCCTGTAAGAATAACGTGATTTAAGTCGGGTTTCTGTTCTATTCCTTTGATAATATCCTCAACATTGAGATAACCAAGTTTAAGCGCAATATTAATTTCATCCAAAAGCACGACGCGAAAGTCTGGGTTACGAATAAACCAGAGTGCTTTTTCCCATGCAGCTTGCGCGACCATAATATCTCGGTCACGGTCTTGAGTTTCCCAAGTAAACCCTTCTCCCATTGCATAAAATTCTAACTGTTCAGACCATACACTTAATACTTTTTTCTCTGCTGGTTCCCAGGCACCTTTGATAAATTGAATTATTGCGACTTTATAACCATGACCAAGCGCGCGTATAACCATTCCTAACGCTGCTGTAGTTTTACCCTTCCCATTACCTGTATTAACGATTATTAAACCTTTTTCTGATATTGCGTTTTCTATGCGCTTATCTTGCACTTCCTTGCGCCGCTGCATCTTCTTGTTATACTGCTCGTTAGTTAACCCAGCAGTTTCAGCCACTGCCGCATCACTAGTACATTCTTGCCAATCTTTATTAACTTGCATAATTTTAGTGCTTAATGACACAAACTAGTGTAGTAACTCTTCAACCTGATGCTGACTCCACAAAGTTCGATATAAACCTGGCTTTTGTACCAAATCCATATGTGTTCCCGTCTGCACAATTTGCCCTTTCTCCATCACAAATATTCGGTCTGCTGCTGCCGCTGCTGATAATTGATGCGTAATAAATATTACTGTTTTACGCACTGTACCACCCGAAATATTACGTAAAATTGCAGTTGCGGTTTGATTATCAACACTAGAAAGGGCATCATCTAAAATCAATACAGGAGCATCTACAAGCATCGCACGCGCGAGAGCAGTACGCTGTCGTTGTCCACCAGAGAGAGTTATTCCACGTTCACCAACAATAGTTTCATACCCAGAAGGAAAATTCATGATTTCTGGGTGAATTTGCGCGCTCTTAGACGCTGCTTCAACCTCTTGAAGTTCAGCTAAGGGGTCAGCATAACGTATATTGTTTTTTATACTAGTACTAAACAAGAAACTATCTTGAGGAACGTAGGCAATTGTACCCCGCAGGTCAGCAATGGCTATTTTAGTAATATCGATTCCATCAAGAAACAATTGTCCACGGTCTATATCTAGTAATCTCGGTAGTGAATTTGCTAAAGTTGTTTTTCCCGAACCTATCGCACCTACGATCGATATCGTCTCTCCTGGTTCAATCTCAAAGTTAATCTTGTCTAGCGCAGGTGTATTACTATTTGGATAGCTAAAACTGAAATTTCGAGCAGTGATTTTGCCCAAAACATTTTCAGGCGTTAAATGAATGACATCTAATTTATCGGCAATTTTTGGTTGAGTAGATAAAATTGCTTCGATACGGTCGATACTAACTTCACCACGCTGGTAAGCTGTAATTGTAAATCCAAGTAACGCAGTTGGAAAAACAAGACGCTCAACAAATATAAGCAACGTCACAAAGTTTCCCACCGATAAACTACCATTTGCAATTCTTGTGGTGCCTAACCAAATGATTATCAGCGAACTAACACTTGCCAAACCACCAATTAATGGAAAAAGAGTGTTGCGACTTTTGGCAAGTTCAAGATTTGCGGTTAATAGTCGCTTATTTTTCTCGGCAAACGCGCGTCGCTCATTTTCTTCTTGCGCGTAAATTTTGATCAGTGATATACCACTAACATCTTCTTGAACTAACTCACTAATATCTGAAATTTTTTCTTGAACTCTTGCCTGCTGGTTACGAAGCTTTTCACTATATAAATGTACCAATAAGAACATTAATGGATATACAGTCAGCGATGCTAGAGTCAAATCGACACTAATACTGAGCATCACAGGTAATGTCATCGTGTAAGCAAAGAATGTATTTGCCAAACTCAGAACCGCAAAACCTAATAATCTCCGGATATTATCAACATCACTGGTCGCGCGACTGATTAAATCACCAGCAGTATTTGCAGCAAAATATGAAGGTTCCAGAGTCAGCAAGTGCTGAAATATGGTTTGTTTGAGGTCAAACTCGACTTGACGACCGACGCCGAATAACCAAATACGCGAAGCCATACGTATCAACCACATTGCCGAAGTGAAACAAACGATTGGTACGACATAGCGCAGCACTTGATTAATCGTAAATTCATAGGAGAGTCTATCAACTGCGGAGCGTATTAATAAGGGTATATAAACACCCAAGCCGTTCACAGTCAACAATGCGCCAACTCCCAACGCTGCATCACGCCAGTGAGGACGCAGGTAAGCACCCAATTTTGCAAGCCTTCTTGATGTCGCCATTACAGCAATCGCTACTTTATCTTTTGTTACTTATAATATTACATGGTAAGCGTAAAACTCAGAGGCTTTAGCCCTGAGATATAAGCGACTCAGCTTGATTTATCAAGATTCGTATTCCAACCATCAATAAGACTAGGTAGAATATCTCTCAATTTGTCCTGCCAACCAGGAATTGATTTTAATTTAGTTGCTAATTCTTCGTCAACCCTGAGACATACAGAGGCAACCAACGGCTTGTCTTTGTTTGTCGTAAAACCAAATGTGTGATTTTTTTGGAATCTCATTGTAAATTACCACAGTAATGTGTATACTAATGCTAGCATAGATTTATAGGTGATTAAATTGTACGGATGTCAGCAAGTATTAGTTAGCTCTAACAGGGAACTAAAAGGAGTGCTTGAGTACATTTGCGAGGAAGCTAGAAAGCTGTCAGACTGCGGTGTATATTATGCACGTCAAATATATTTCAAGACTCATCGAATTGTTGGTAAATTTGACTTGATTAACGAGTTAACTAGCAATAAGCACGCTACTGCTTTGTATTCGCAAGTTGTACAACAAACATTAATGAATGTCGCAGAGTCATTCAAGTCATTTAAAGGTTTGTTGTGGGAAGCAAGAAAGGGCAATGTTAATCAGCGTCCTAAAGTACCTAACTACCGCAAATCTGGTTTGGTAGTTGTTTCTTACCCTAAGCAAGCAATTAAGTTAATTGATGGGATGCTTCGTTTTCCTTTGGGGCAGTTGGTAAAAACTTGGTTCAAGATTGATGCTTGCATAGCTCAACTGTGTGAACAATACGGTATTCAATTTGTAGAGACAGAAGAAAGCTACACGTCTCAAAGTTCGTTTTTAGATGATGATGTGCTACCTACATTTGGTGAAAAACCCGAAGGGTGGCAGTCATCAGGAAAGCGAACAGCACGTAGATTTAGAACAGCAGACGGTCAGTTCGTTAATGCGGATTGTAACGGCGCAGCGAACATAATTCGTAAAGTAGCGGCGAAGCTAGGTCTAGTACTTAGTGGAGTCAGTAGGGTGCTTTTGAATGCGCCAGTTAAGATTCGACTTTGGCACGCTTTGAGTAAAAAGCCTCTGCATCGTTCAGGTCTTAATGAATCTCAGTGTATGCGCGACCTGAGAGATTCAAATATCAATTATCTATCTTAAAAACCAATAAAGACACTTCTCGACAACCGTACTCATAACTCGCTCCGGTGCGTGACACTACTAGTTCATTAGTTTTGTTTGAGAATTGTCAAGCGCGTCACGCACCCTACAATTAACTGATTTTGAGACAGAACGAGCCACGATAGCGTGGCTCAATACAAAAACAAGAACTATTATCAAAATCAGAAACTAACGACCGCGAAGGAATCTGAAACTTTGATTGAGGTAAGCTTCCCAAGCAGCAGTTACTTGTGAAAGAGCTTGTGCATTAGGCACAAAATCCTCAAGCGCTATTCTTCCACGACGGGCAGTATCTGATGGTGTTGTTTGCGCTAAATAAGAAGGCATATCGCTGCGTATAGAACCACTAACGAAGCCACTAACATCAGATTGAGAAGCTAACGCAACAAGTGTTTGCCGTGATAGACCTTCAGGAAGCATCGCTGTTAAACGAGGATTAACCAAGAAGTAGGCAAACGCTGGTGTACTAGCAATTAACAAAATTGTTAGTGCCCAACCAAGTAAATATCCACCTGGTTTTTCAACGCCACCTCCTTTAAGACGCTGTGCAGCAAAAATCATCAATAAAATCGCCGCACCCAGTGGCTTAAGGGGGAACGATACGACTTGCCATAAGGGGGATACAACTGTTCCTGTACCGCCAGGGTTAAAGAACGAGAGCAGTAGTACAATTGCGAGAACAACTAAAACGAATCTTCCAAAGAAGCTTCCAGAAGGATAAAACTTTTGGAACAAGGAATAGACGATAGTACCGAGAAGTAGCCAGAGTAACACCCGGCTTAACATTACAAACATATATTCACTCTCAAATCAGATGGGAGGCGGTTAGCCTGTAGGATTTGGGCGACTGACATTTTATTACCGTCAAATTGTAGTAGCACTTGTACATGACCGCAATAAACTCCTCACACCCCACACACATTGACTACCGTCGTAGTGATTTTAGAGCATAATCTCGAACTTGGCTTATCAATTTGTGATTTTCCTGTTCGGTATTTTGCACAAAGTAAATTAAATTAAGTGAAGATGGTCTATATACAAGGAAAAACTATGTCGTCTGGAAAGCCCACCATCCTTGTCACGGGAGGAGCTGGATACATTGGCTCACATACCGTGCTTGCGCTAAAACTTGCAGGTTATGAGGTAGTAGTACTTGATAATCTAGTGTACGGACACCGTGACTTATTAGAACAGGTTTTACAGGTCGAACTGGTTGTAGGTGATACAAATGACCGTGCCTTACTTGATAAGTTATTTACAACGCGCGCCTTTGATGCGGTCATGCATTTTTCGGCATACGCATACGTAGGTGAATCGGTCAGTGACCCTGCAAAGTATTATCGTAACAACGTTATTGGCACGCTAACGCTGTTAGAAGCAATGTTAGCCGCCTCTATTAAGAATTTTGTATTTTCGTCAACTTGTGCAACATACGGTGTACCAAACGAAGTACCAATCCCTGAAGACCACCCGCAAAATCCAATTAACCCCTACGGCGCCACCAAGTTGATGGTCGAACGAATTCTTACTGACTTCGATACTGCCTATCAATTCAAATCGGTAAGATTCCGCTACTTTAACGCTGCTGGCGCCGACCCATTAGGCAATTTGGGTGAAGACCATAACCCAGAAACTCATCTAATTCCACTAGTTCTACAAACCGCTCTTGGTACACGGGAATCAGTATCAATCTTTGGTACTGATTACCCTACAACTGATGGTACATGTATACGTGATTATATTCATGTTAGTGATTTAGCAGATGCTCATATATTAGGCTTAGAATACCTTCTTAAAGGTGGCAACAGTGCCGTATTTAATTTAGGTAACGGTAGCGGTTTTTCCGTGCGTGAAGTTATCGATACTGCAACAAAAGTTACAGGCAAACAAATTAAAGTCATTGAGTGCGAAAGGCGCCCAGGTGACCCACCAGCTTTGATTGGTAGTGGCGACAAAGCACGGCAAATATTAGGTTGGGAACCTAAATATTCTTCACTCGAAGATATACTCACTCATGCTTGGGCTTGGCATCAAAAAAGACATGGCACCAAAATATAATTCCTAAATATAATAGGACTTACGCAATTAGTATATACAAAGCGTAGGGTGTGTGAAGGCTACGAAAAAACTTCAACGCAGCCACAAAACTTCTAGCCTTCACGCACCAAACAAGAATTGTGACTTGCTATCTAAAATAAATTGTTAACTACAAGTAGTAATTACAATTTTACTTTTAGATAATCTCCACTGAGCTTTTTAGAATCATTAAGTAAGAAACTTATTGTCAAACATAAATATTTTGTATTTTACAATATAATTGAATCATAATAATCAAATTACAAGTTGCTTAAGTTATTAAAAATGATTTTAGTTCTCAATATATAAAAATATATAAAGCCATAAAAGTTATAAAGCATTTGATTAAATTTTTCGCATACGTAGTACTAAAACAGTAAACGTCAAAATTCCTAGTGCTATGACAGCTAATTGGTTTCCCCAAGTACTAGATAAGGCGCCTAAATAATGCGAACCAGTAACGGCGGTATGAATAGAGGCAAATATTAAGGCTGGAACACTTAATAAATGAATTCGGCACCAATATTGACCTAATTTCTTCTGTATTGAATCAAAACTGGTGAGTGCAGCAGGTGTCATGAGTACTAAAGCAACACCACCCACAGCTATTCCCCACTGAAACTGTAGCGGTAGAAACCAAAACGCTTCTAAATTCCAGAAGAATGAATGTTCCAACATATGGGTAGTATGTGCTACCGAAAGTACGTATGCTCCGACACCTAAAGCACGACGATAACGTAATGGCGCCCCCCACAAATTACTAATTGGACGCGCGATTAGAGCTAGCATTAAACAGAACAAAGCACCATGTCCTGTAAAATCAACCATCATATCGCCTGTCCGCAACAATGTTAAGGCGCCAATTATTAGCGTTACCCATCCACCCAAGCGAAACAACTGACTGCGCTTATCTTTACTCAGAAATGATGTTGATACACCTACTCCTAACATAGTTGGTAGAGTTCCCAAACCAAAAGCCAACATTGTAGTGGCGCCTTTAATTAAATCACCAGTTTCAGCAGCTTTTATTTGTGCAGCATATAAAAAGCCACAAGGTATTAACCCCCAAGTAATTCCTAGTAAAGCAGGAGTCCACCATGTAGACTTCATGGAAAGCTTAACCATTCCCGCATTCAAGCGGTCGTGTAATTTCAACTGCAATAAAGGATGAAACAGCGGTATACTCGGCAGTAAGTTAGGTTTGATTTGTCTGAGTCCAAACCAAATCAACATTAAACCAGTAATAATTGCTAGAAAGCGACGTAAGTCACTTCCAACTCCTGCGACTTGACCACTTGCCAGCAATACTGAACCAATTGCTCCAATTGCGGCACCGACTATCATATAACTAAGTATTCTGCCGACATTGAGTAGAATGTGAAATTGTAATTGAAGGCGCCAGTCAGGAGTATTTTTTGTTTGCGAAAGAGAAAAAGCTGCGGCAAGAGGACCGCACATCCCGACGCAGTGACCAAAGCTTCCTAGGAAACCGAGAGTAAAAATCAGCCAAAAATCTAACATTAAAGGAGGTAGGGTGTGTGACGCTATGAACAATCTTAAAACGAAGCTAACGTAGGGTGCGTGACGCTACCAAAATTTTGAAACGAAGAGCAAGTCTAATAGCGTCACGCACC
>NZ_JBXXZH010000236.1:0-14615 GCF_059640475.1 Calothrix sp. CBUCES-K 9914 | reverse complement strand
ACCGGGTGTAAACGCCGAACTCGCTAAAATATTAACTTGTTGTGGTATTGTTCTTCCTGGTTGTGGTAATTCACGAACAATTGCTTCTACTGCTGCCGCAAAACCATCTTGTAAGGCGCCTTTAAAATCTGGCGAAGAGACTAATACAATAGGTAAATCATTCAATTCAGGATGACGCTTACGAAAATCTTTGAGGATACCTTGCATATCATCCCCGCGCGTTTCGGTAAGTGCAGTAGTACACAACCCAATAATTTCGGGTTGAGACTTTTGCATTAACGTCAAAATTGCCTGGATAATATTTTCTTCTCCACCAAGAATAGTAGTTACTTCGGTCATCGCAGTAGTAGCAAGCGGTATTGCCTCGCGAAAGTGTCGTACCATTATTACTTTCGCAAATGCTGTACACCCTTGGGAACCATGTAAAAGTGGTATCATCCCCTTAAGCCCTAAAAAAGCCATCGCTGCACCTAACGTCTGACTTTGCTTAAGAGGATTAACAACAACAGGTTTATTTGAATTTGATACTATCGCCATAATTAATGTAGAGACGCGAAATTTCGCGTCTTTATTATAAGGGTATGTGGACGAGATATATTTGGTCTTTATGGATTTGTGGCGTATGGAGACGCGATATATCGCGTCTCTACATTGTCTGACAAATCAAATACATCGAAATCAATCGAATCAGAAAGAATTTCATTTTCCATATCCCAAGGCGCCGATCTGCGTATTTGCTCCCATACAGGACTATGCAACGCTTCGTCTAATTCGCGCGCCATTTCTACCATTCCACTGTAACCAGCATAAGTATGATGGCGTTCTTGGTTGATATCTAAGAAAGGTATTCGAGCTTTGAGCGCTGTATATTGGTTGCGACCTCCCGCAATCAACATTTCGGCATTTGTATCTCTAATAACTCGCAGAATTTCTTGGGGATTACCTTTTTCTAAAGTAATACCATCTGTTCCTAATAACTGTTTAATACGAGCTTTGTCTTCTTCTGTACTCTTTTTAGTACTAGTTGCTACAACGTCCATTCCTAAGTCTTGAGCGGCTGAGATAATAGACCAACTTTTTACGCCCCCAGTGTATATCACAACACGTCTACCTTTGAGGCGCGCGCGATAGGTTGCCAGTTCAATATTAAGTCTTGCAGTTTCTTCGGCAATTAATTTCTCAGCACGTTCTTGTAATTCGGGGTCTCCGAGTTTCGCTGCAATATTCCGTAAACAACGGTTCATATCCTCAACACCGTAGAATGACTCTTCGATGTAGGGGATACCATAGCGTTCTTCCATCTTCCGTGCCATGTTGATTAATGCTTTCGAGCAAATCATTACATTTAACTTGGCACGGTGAGCATAACAAATTTCTTGATAGCGCGCGTCACCTGTAATTTTTGATAAAACGCGAACACCTAATTTTTTAAGCAATGGTAAAATGTTCCACATCTCACCAGCGATATTATATTCACCAATGATGTTAATATCATATGGTGTGGTATATTCTGGTTCAGCAGTACCGATAACATATTCGAGTAAAGCTTCACCACCAATACGATTACCAAGATTCTTGCTACCTACGAAGCCAGCAGCATTAACTGGTATAATGGGTATGTTAATTTTCTTTGCTGCTGCTTGACACACCGCATCCATATCTTCGCCGATGAGCGCTGTGACACAGGTCGAATATACGAATATTGCTGCGGGATTGTAGCGACTATGAATATCCAAGATAGCTTTATAGAGTTTTTTTTCGGCGCCGAATATGACATCGTTTTCACTTAAATCGGTTGTAAAACCCATTTTATAAAGGGTAGGACCAGATGATAAACTGCCGCGACTGCCCCAAGAATTACCAGCACAAGCAATAGGTCCATGAACTAAATGAGCAGCATCAGTAATAGGTACAAGAGCAATCATGGCGCCATCAAAAGCACAACCACCTTGCGCGGCGCCGGGTTGAGCTTGTTGGCTACAAGCCTTTTTCTTCTCACCGATTTTCTGGTTATGCTCGCAACCTGGTTCGCTCAAAAGTTCGTTAATTTTTGCTTGATTAATTTTCATAGTGTTGAAAGATGAGATAGGAATATCTTTATACGTAGGTTGGGTGGAGGCTTTGTGGAACCCAACATAAACATAAACAAATACTAAAAAGAAAAAAGGTAAAGGAAAGTAATTGGTTAACAGTAATTGGTAAGTGGTAATAGGTAAGAGAGTGAATATTCTGTGATTTACCTATTACCGATTACCCATTACGTTCTTACCTCAAACCTTTTCCTTTTCCTTTTTCGGCACGCTGCATTTGAACTAATTCTTAACGAATTAAGTCGAAGGAGATGTCTGTTACACCTGTAATATTGCTATTGCGATCCATTTCATCAAGGAGTGTATTAACAACCCAGTTGAGCATGTTCAAGCCACCTTGGTAGCCAAGAGTTGCATAGCGGTGTAAGTGGTGACGGTCAAACAAAGGATAACCAATGCGAACCATAGGAATCTTGGTATCGCGCCATAGGTACTTACCGTAGGAGTTACCAACGAAGAAGTCAACAGGCTCGGTGAACAATAGTGAACCAATGCGCTCACAATCAGGTAATATAAAAACATTCTTCTTCAGGACTAATATATGGATGTTTGGGCTTACGCGCGCGTATCGACAGACGAACAAGCCGAAGATGAAGGCGCCTTAATTAAACAAATGCGTCGTTTGCGTACTGCTGGCGCCACCAAGATATACTACGACGTAGAAAGTCGTACCAGCGATAAACGCAAAGGACTTACCCAGTTAATTGAAGACATTAATGCATTAGTACCAGGAAAAGTCTCAAAACTATTATTTATTAGAATAGACCGTTTAACATCCTCATCAATGACCTTTTATCGTTTGATGGATGCCTTAAAAAAGAAAAGCATACAGCCAACAGCGATAGATGAACCATTTGATATATCAAGCATTGGTGGAGAATTAACAATAGATGTACGACTAGCAGCAAGTAAATATGAGGTAAAAATGTTAGGAATGCGAGTAAAAAAAGAACGAGATACCCGCAAAGCAAATAAAAAACCTCACTGGAACACTCCATTAGGATATGCAATAGAAAACGACAAATATATAATAGATAACAGCCCTTGTGTTTGTTTAATCGAACCAAAGCAAGAATTAACAAGAGCGCAACTAATGCGATTAGTATTCGACACATTCTTAGAAGTAGGCACAGTATCACAAACCGTGAGAAAATTGCATGAAACATTTGGCATTCAAGCCAACGCCACACCCAAAGACAGCAACAGCAAAATTAATTTATTAAACGAAGAAGACGAAATAATCTTTGAAAACATCAACAAAACCCGTAGTACTAGCTTACGCTATCCCCACACAGGATTAAAATGGTCAGTTTCTGGTTTACGCTCCATATTAGTAAACCCAATTTACGCAGGAGGAACACTCTACGACACAGTAGTTCGTCCCAAAGGACATCGTAAACCCTTCGACGAATGGGAAATAGCATGGGGAACTCACACCGAAGAATCCATTATTACCCGTGAAGAACACGAACAAATCAAAGCCATAATACGCGGCAACCGTAACAACCGTTGGGCAAACGAGCAAAAATACACAAACCCATTCGCCAACTTAGTAAAATGCGCTCATTGTGGCGCCGCATATAGTCGGCAATGTAAAAAACTAGTCAAGAAAAAGAACTTCGTCAGACATCACTACCAATGCAGCTTTTATAGAACAGGCGCCTGTACCAACGGAGGCATGATATCCTCAGACGAACTAGAAAAACAAGTTATAAATTACATCATCGGCGAAGCCGAACGACTAGCTACAATAGTCGAACAAGAAGTAACAGTAACAGTAGAATCTCCACAAGTAAAAACACTTAGAGCATCATTAACCACCCTCGAAGCACTACCATCCAACCCAGCAATAGAAACAGCCAAACAAGACATGAGAATGCAGATAGCAGAAGCAATTGCAACCACAAACAACAATTCTAAACAATACTTAATAGCCAAAGAAAGAGTAACACGCGCGTTTGCCAACCCAAAATACTGGCAAGGACTAGAAACAGAAGACAAAAGAACCCTACTACAAGGCTGTGTAAAAAAAATAATCGTAGATGGCGCCCTAGTCACAACAGTTGAACTACTCCACCTACATTAAATAAACCATCTTATCTTGTGGAACGGGCATCCCTGCCCGTCATATACCTGTAATATATTTAGAGGGCGGGCGCTTGTTGCCCACCCCACAAGAAAATTTTAGGTCATCAACAAAAATCATCTAGCATATATATATAGTCACAACAATTTAAAACTGTCATTCTGAACGTAGTGAAGAATCTCTACTAGTCTTGCCGCATGAAAGTGGCGCCAAATACCCATAAACACAACTGTTTTTTTGCATAGCTTTTCCAACAATACCGCGAACCACAGGGTGTTTTTGAAATGCGAGATTAATTTTCGCCTAAAACGCTTACCCCGTCCAGCTTTGAAACATTTTATCCAAAAAGTAGGCTCGCGGTAACTCCAAAACCCTTATCTGGTAATAATTTCAGCAATTTTGACACATACCCATCTTGACATCCCAAGCTCTAGAAAGCTATTCTTACTTTAGGTTCGCGGAACAGCACCTTGAAAACCAAATACAGCAACACTCCTATATTGAGCAGTTTAAACATTAAATAATCCCTTTCAGGGATTGAAACTATTTTTTCTATTAAAATATTTTCTAAATTATGAGTTTAAACATTAAATAATCCCTTTCAGGGATTGAAACAATACACAATCTTATGACACCATAGCTCAAAAAATGTTTAAACATTAAATAATCCCTTTCAGGGATTGAAACAAAGTGGATGCTCACGTACAAATTAGCTGATGCTTGTTTAAACATTAAATAATCCCTTTCAGGGATTGAAACTTTAGCTAAACGCACTCCACGAGAAATATCCTTGTTTAAACATTAAATAATCCCTTTCAGGGATTGAAACAAAGATTACGCAAGAGATAACCTTCGTGGTTGGGTTTAAACATTAAATAATCCCTTTCAGGGATTGAAACATAAGAACGGCAGCCGTCTCCCTCTATTAACCAGTTTAAACATTAAATAATCCCTTTCAGGGATTGAAACAATTAGAAGCGGCTATATATCGCTTTTTAAACTAGTTTAAACATTAAATAATCCCTTTCAGGGATTGAAACCAGACAATATTCTGATGAAGAGATTATGGAGTATGCAAAAGTTTAAACATTAAATAATCCCTTTCAGGGATTGAAACTATGGATATCCAGTTCCTAATTACCAAAATAGAGTTTAAACATTAAATAATCCCTTTCAGGGATTGAAACATAGAGTGTCGTCCTACTGCATCAGGACTTAAGTTTAAACATTAAATAATCCCTTTCAGGGATTGAAACGTACGACCAATCGGGGAACGGAACAAATGCTTTTGTTTAAACATTAAATAATCCCTTTCAGGGATTGAAACTAAATTTGAAGCGTGTAAATTTCGTGATTTAAAGTTTAAACATTAAATAATCCCTTTCAGGGATTGAAACCAACAACTGGGTAGAGAAATCGCGCGGCAAGAAGTTTAAACATTAAATAATCCCTTTCAGGGATTGAAACACCTACCTTTTGGAATTCAAACTTCCAGGTAAAGTCGTCAAGTTTAAACATTAAATAATCCCTTTCAGGGATTGAAACGTTGCGGTGCGCTTGCTTTAAATTTATTTGCGTTAGGTTTAAACATTAAATAATCCCTTTCAGGGATTGAAACATGCCATTAACCGACTTTCTCCTACCAACAACAGTTTAAACATTAAATAATCCCTTTCAGGGATTGAAACTTTGAATGAACAGCACAAAATGCGGATAACTAGTTTAAACATTAAATAATCCCTTTCAGGGATTGAAACGAACAAAAATTGATGCTACTGCAGTAAGGGTTAGGTTTAAACATTAAATAATCCCTTTCAGGGATTGAAACGAATCAAAGTACACCCAAAGATTAGCTACTACACTGTTTAAACATTAAATAATCCCTTTCAGGGATTGAAACAGATCGACTCACTTTATTCCACCTCCATTTCAAACATGTTTAAACTTTAAATAATCCCTTCAAGGGATTGAAACTGATAGCTTACAGCATATCTCTGGTGAATGAGGTACATACATGGCGCCCGAAACCTTGTAGAGAGGCGTTCACGGAGTGTACCGAAGGTAAATTTCGCGTCTCTACATGTACCGCATGAAGACGCAATTTGCTGTATAATTACAACGGTTTACAGCTTTACTTTTAAAGAAGCGTAAAAATTTTTAAGATGCTTCGTTCCTCAGCATGACATTAAGTCTAAATTTTGCTTGTTTCTAGTATAAATTTAGAACGGGCAAGGATGCTCATTCCACTTTTAGCTTATTTCACTATTATTGAGAATTTAATCTTTCAACTTCTTGAACTGTTAATGAAAGAATTTGTGCGACTTGTTCAATGCTCATTCCTGTTTGTAGTAGCTGAGATGCTGCATTTAATCTTGCCTGTCTTTCAGTATCCGCACGTTGTTGTTCAGTATCCGCGCGTTGTTGTTCAGCATCCGCGCGCTGTTGTTCGATATCCGCACGCTGTTGTTCAGTATCCGCGCGTTGTTGTTCGGCATCCGCGCGTTGTTGTTCGGCATCAGCACGCTGCTGTTCAAGCTGGTACAATTCGTCAAGTTCTACGGGAGTTAGAAATTTGCGACCATCTGGACGGTAAATTTCGAGTGTTGGTATTGATACAAACTTAATTCCCAAACGTGGACTAACCCAATTGTTTATTTTATTAATCGGTTTCAAAGTCTTCTTTGAGCGTAACCAGCCTTTTAAAATATTTTTATCTGGGTCGTATATATAGTATTCTTCAGTGCCGTACTTTTCGTAAAAGTCGAACTTGTCGTCCATTTCTTTCTTTCTGTTGCCGGGTGACAAGATTTCAAATACTACCTGCGGTGCTATATTATTTTCATGCGCTTGTACGTATGAGCGTCGATGACCTTTAGGTCTACCGAATACCACCATTGTGTCAGGAGCATATTTTGTATCTATATCACCTGCAATTGGATACCAAAAAAGGTCTCCAGCTACAAATACATCTGGGTTTGAGGCAAAAAGCATCTCTAAACCTTCTTTGATGATTACAATCCAAATAAACTGTAATGTATTTTGTGCCATCGGTTCACCGTCGGTTTCTGGGTAAATAACCAAGTCATCGGCGGTATCAAATTCTGTAACTTGTCGTACCATGTTGCAGCACCTCTAAGCTAAGTGAGGTAGTTATCCCCAGTTTAAATGTAGATGTGGTAGATTTCCACCGCTTTAATAAGTAGTAGTGTATTATGAAAAATCTATATACTAAGCGGTAATTTGTGCCACATTTTCAACTGTACATACTTTAAATATCGTAATGCTGACAAAGCGATTTGAGTTTTTCCTTAAAACGCACCCTTACACTCTCAGGCGCCACTATTTCGCAGTCTTCAGCATATTTCATGACATCGCGAATTAACCAAAACGGATGCGGCGCCTTTTTGACGACATGACGCACCCCATTTATAACATCGTTGCTTATATCTTTATTTATAGATGCGGCTTTTGCTTCGTATGCTTTGACCATTCCTTTATAAAAGTGTAAGTACACTTCTAAATAATCTAAGCCCTGATGGCGCCAGTGCCCACTAATTGGCAAGATAGTCTTGACTCTATCGAGACGTAAACAGCGATTATGTATAAGTTCTGGGTATTCAGGATTTGGAATATCATCAGTCTCATCACACCATATATATAGATAAAAGCCCCTATTATCTTCAAAGGCTACTTCAGCATAACGAACCGTATACGCTAAATCTTCACCCTGAGCATTGGTATAGAGTAATTGGAATGGTTGCTGGTTTTGAATATGTTGCTCTACAATAACTCGCCATGCTTCAGCGGGCTGAGTAATTGTTTGTAGTACTTGTTGACGCATCGGCGCCTCAAGTTCTACACGTTCGAGCAATAATCTTGAAAGGGTTTGCGCTTCACCTGTGTAACCAGAGTCGTTAAGCAAGCGAATACCTTGGAGTAAGGCGCCCGCTTGAGTCTTGTTAAGCGTAAAAGGCTTACCAACTTCGTAAGTTTTCTCAGCAATAGCGACAAGTAAACCTGAAATACTGGGAGACTTTCCCCAGAAAATACCTAAGCGATGGGCTATTTGCTCTAGCTGTTCTTTTGTTCCATCGGGTATTGACAGTGTGATTGTGTCCTTTTTTCTGGGCATGTGAAAATTTGTAATTACACTATTGACATTAAAGGGCATATACAGTTATTGTATATGTAATATAGATTTTAGAGGAACTTATCGCGTCAAAAATATTTACATTTGCCAAGTACGCGCTCAACAGTCACATTAGAGATAGAAGTAATTTGATGACTAGAGGTAAAACCATGTCTCAAAATCAAGATGACTTATTATCAAGAATTTCCATCGACCCCAACATTTGCTTTGGTACACCCTGCATTCGCGGTCATCGCATCTGGGTATCGATGATTTTAGATTATTTAGCAGGGGGCGAGACGATAGAAGCAATTTTGGAAGAATATCCAGGTATAGAACGAGAGGATATCCTAGCTTGCATTGCTTATGGTGCCGAAATGTCGCGCGGTGCTTTTGTCGAACTTCCTCTTAGTAAAAAAAAGGAACCAGCGTGAACATCAAAGTAGATGAACATCTTGGTAACTTAAGGGTTGTTACATGGTTACGTGCTGCGGGACATAATGTAGCAACTGTAAGGGAACAAGGTTTAACTTCAGCACCAGATGAAGAGTTAATAGCTATTTGTAGTTCAGAGGGTCGATGCTTAGTTACCTGTGATAGAGGTTTTAGCAATCGCCTAAAGTATAACCCTTCCAATTATGCAGGAATCGTAGTGATTCGTTTGCCTTCCCGTCATGACTTTAATGATTTGCAAGAAGCTATTGATACTTTGATTGCTGGACTAGAAACTACCGAAGTAGTAGGAAAGCTATGAGTTATTAGAAACGGTAGCATCCAAGAATATGAACCAATTGAGCCAGATATATGATTACTGATGATAATTACAAGATAACTCTTAAATCTGTATATTCTTGCCCTGCTAATGAAGTACCCAAGGATATTAGCTTGCCTGGGGGTTGGTCACTTTCTTGGCATCAGGTAGAAACTCTTAAAGCACTGCGTAACCCGAATGTAGATGTGGTTTTTAATACTGCTATGACGGGTGATGGTAAGAGTTTGGCGGCATATTTAGAAGTGCTTCAAGGAGAAACTTCTGCTATTGGTCTTTACCCAACTAATGAACTTGCGCGCGACCAAGAGATGCAGATGAACAGATATATCGAAGTATTCCAACCTGCAAATAATCCGCGTGTGGCAAGGTTAAGTAGTGCAGAGCTAGAAATTTATGCAGAAAATGAAAATTTGAGAAAATCAGCAGCACTCTCATCTCTGACCAGTCAAAGGGAAGTATTATTTACTAACCCTGATATATTTCACTACTTACATCGTGGTGTATATTTAATACCTGGTGATAGCCCAGATAAGTTGTGGGGTAGGATTGACAAAGATTTTGACCTATTCATTTTTGATGAGTTTCATGCTTATGCGGCACCGCAAATTGCTGGTGTAATTAATACAATGCTGTTAATTCACAGTACAAACAGACGTAAAAAGTTTTTGTTTCTATCTGCAACACCAGATATAGAGTTTATTAATAAATTGCAGCAAGCAGGATTTCGATGCGCCGAAGTTAACCCGCTTGATAATAACAAGTACCAGTTTCCCAATAATACAGAGCAGGAACAGGAACTTCGAGATAAAAACTGGCGCCAGGTTTCACGTTCTATTGACCTGAACTTTATTCCTTTAGAACCATCATTTAAAGCTTCAGAGATTTGGCTGCGAGAAAACAGCAATCTAATTGTAGAGTATTTTCTCAACAACCCAGGTAGTAAAGGTGCTATCATTCTTAACTCAATTACCGCAGTTAAGCGACTTGTGCCTTTTTTCCAAGAAATCTTACAACCATATGGTTTAACAGTTGGAGAAAATACAGGTCTATCTGGAAAGACAGCGAAAGAAAAATCACTATCTTGTGACCTTGTGTTTGGTACAAGCACAATAGATGTAGGTGTAGACTTCAAAATCAACTTGCTCATATTTGAGTCTTCTGACGCAGGTAACTTTATTCAACGGTTTGGAAGATTAGGAAGACATGACGGTTACGAACGTGATGGAAATTATATTAACTTTGGAAGCTTTGCAGCATATGCACTTGTTCCCAATTTTTTAGTCGAGCGCTTGTTTCTGGGAGAGTCTCCGGTATTGGAAAAGAATAATATATATGAACGTCCGTTCTTTCATATAAAGATA
This sequence comes from Calothrix sp. CBUCES-K 9914, assembly GCF_059640475.1. Lineage (NCBI taxonomy): Bacteria > Bacillati > Cyanobacteriota > Cyanophyceae > Nostocales > Calotrichaceae > Calothrix > Calothrix sp. CBUCES-K 9914. The sequence continues at coordinate 4,177 of NZ_JBXXZH010000236.1, read as the reverse complement.
AAGGAACAGTATCGACGAATAAATGATTTTCACGGTTATTACAAGCGTTGGGGCGCCGTACAGTCAGTGTGGCTAGCTTACAATTTAAATCATAAAACTGTAAAAACACAGTATGCTCAAAGCTGCGAAAAGTTTAAAAAAGCCTGCGAACAAGTCTTTAATACCAGTCTTAAGCCAGTGAGCGGACGTATTGGTGAATGGGCAAAAGAATGGAAAAGTCTTTCAGGGAAATCAGGAAATCCAATTGCAGAAGATGCTTACAGTTTTCGAGGGTCAAGTTCCTTGCAGTGTGGATTATATGATTTAACTGAAGAAAATGAAGCTGAACGCTTTAAAACCTATGATTTGCCTGGGGTATTAGGCAATTTAGATATTGAAATGTGGACGGAAGCTGCATTCATAAGAACTTTGAAAGATGCTTGCCGTGATGGACAACCAATTCCTAAAGGTAGATTTGAATATTGTTTAGGATTTATGAAACTGCGCGCATACCGTGAGGAACGATTAAATTGGAAATTTATTTACCCAGATGAATTACAACCAATAGCTGATTTATGGAAAGTGCATGTACTGACGGGGATTACAGTTTGGCAACCTGATAACAGTTATATAAGAGAAATCAACAAGCGCTTGAAAATACAGGGATTGGTATGCTATGTTCTGCACCGTCCTGTTGCAGAAGTGCGGATGCGGTTGCGCTTACCGATGCACTTTCAGCTTTACCCAATATGTGACCAATATAGTTTGCATGATACAACGGCGCCGTATTGTATCGCTTTTGGGCAATCTGCGTTACTACTAGATACTTTAGCTTACACCTTTAAAAGTAAGGGAGACGAAATATGGATTGTTTAGAGTTTCAATCCCTAAAAGGGATTTGGGGAAACTATTGTCAGGAGCCAAGAAACAAGCACCAATGCATTCATGGTTATTCGTTTCAATCCCTAAAAGGGATTTTAGAACTTCCATCAGTGTGGAAGCTGGCACTTTTGACTCCTATTACAAATTATATCGTGAAAGTGAAAATCGTGATTATACCTAACAGGGGTTGAATAACCATGAATATTTTTATAAGCATGATGATATGATTGTAGCCATACTCAAGTAAAAAGGTTTTCAAATGAACAAAAAAACCTATGCAAAGATAGTTGAAGCAGCTTCTTTTGTAGTAACTGCTTTTGATATCGAGTATAGGAAGTACCTTGATGCTCCTCTCCGGCTTGCCATTGACATTGTTGAAGTTATTGCTGATGGCAAGCATCATAAACCTTGTGAAATAGCTCAATACTTAATGGAAACTAATAGTAGCTATCGAGAAAAAGGTTTAAACCCTAGTACGGTGTGTCAAGTTTTACAAGCCATTCGTGAGGGTTCCACTTTAATCGCAAGTGACCGTAAGAAAGGCTGGTATTTCAAAAAATAGTACATTCTAGTACTATACTGGCAAAATTTGACCCTAATGAAAGAGAAGTTCCATAGCTATAAGTTTCCTCAAAGTAACAATCACCAGTGGATACATGAGATAAGCAAGCCAAGTCCTTGCCCAAACTGTTTTTTACAAATATTGGGTTGACCAGGCGAAATACATCTTAACTCCGGGCGAAATACTTGATTTAAAGGCTTATACTATGAGCTTTTCTTTTAAAGAATCTAATCACATTTTCTTTGAGGAGTAACTCATGAAACGAATTCCACAAGAAATAGCATCAAAAAGCGTCAATTTTGTTCAACTTTCACTTCCTCTATATCGTAAACCACTTCTTGAAATAAAGAAAAAGGTGCGTGGTCAAAAAGTAAGAGAGGGATTTGAGGTATTGGAGGATACCGTATGTCCTAAATTTCAAGCTGCGCTAGATAAGGGTGAAATAAAGTCTGTAGAAGCAAGGATAGCAATCCGCGAATTTTTAGCTTTTGTACAAGGAGTTAAATAGCCGCAAATCTAAAATATTTATGGTGCGTTAGGATAAATACAGCGCACCATTTCTGAATAATAAAGAGTTAAAATAATGGAAACAATTACAATTGAGAAATTTAGAGAATTAGCACAGCAGTTTCCTAATCGAACTCCTCATATAAAAATGCTAGTTTTATTTGGCTCTAGAGCTACTGGTAATACGCATCAAAACAGTGATTGGGATTTTGCTGTTCTTTACGACGAGGAACAACGCAATACTTTTCTTAAAAATGATGTGATTAAATTCTTTGAGCTACCTATGATTCTAGATGAGATTTTTGACATAAACGCTGACATGATTGATATTGTAGAACTTAATCATTGTTCATGGTTAATTGCTCACTATATTGCTCGCGATGGTATTTTAATTTTTGAAAAAGACCCACACGGATTTGAGTATTTTCGGCTTACATCCTTAAGACCACAATCAGAGTTAAAAAAATATCAAGAAGACCAATGTAAACTAATTGACATGAATTTAAAGAAATGGAAAGTATCACCAGAATCATCAAATTAGATTATAGGAGTAAATAATGGTTCTTGAAGACGATGATTTTTTATTGGGTGATTTAGGTTTTGATAATGCTACTTCAGATAGAAGAGTTGAAAGCAAAAATGAGCTTTTAACTCTAAAACTTTTACGTGAAGCGATTAAAGCACAAAACCCAAATGACCAAGTAATGGCTGATTTTGCTGAATATGTCTTACCAAATTTATTAAGTATCGCGATTGGTGTAACGGCAAAAGGTGGTAAATTCTTTGATGAACTAGACCAGAAGAATGAAGCAGAAGGAAAAGATAAAGTTAGACGCGATAATGCAACTGACCAGTCTTTAAATACACATTTACTTAATGGGTTGTTTCCTGCTAACTTAATTGAAAGGCGCCTGCAAAATGTTGATACCACAGTTAAACGATTAGTTCGAGAACGAGAACGTAGGTTAGCTATTGCTGGGTTTATTTTGCATGATTTTGAAAAGTTTCCAGATGTTCCAGATAATTGTCGCAAGCTGTCTTTAGAAGCACACCGTCAAATTATTGATGAAAAAGTTCGTCAGTTAGGATTGGACTATTTTATTAATCCAGAGGCGCCAGAAGCTTATCGAGAGTATTTAGACGATTTGCTGTGCATGGCTTATAATGCTCAACGACGTTGGGATACTAATTGGAATTTTTCTGAGTTTGGTTTGAACCCTACTCTTAAAGACCGCACGCTTCGCAATCTGTCTGATTTAACTTGCTTGGCTGATTCTCTCGCTTCTATCGTAAAACATCCCCAAGATGCAGAAAACTCTCGACTCAAGGAAATTATTCATAGTCTTAGCGATGGACAGTTAAAATTCTCTTACCATCACATTGCTGAAAACCGAGGTGTGCTGACTAATGTAGTAAATAATGCTTTAATTAAGGCACACACCAGTTTCAATACAGATGACACAATTTATTATGAACCTTTGTTATATTTACCAACAGGGGTAATATATTTAGCCGCGCGTAATGCTCCATCTGTCTCGTTAGAGGATGTCCCAGATTTAGTAGTTGACAGTATAAAGTCACTTTGTCAGGGTCAACTGCGTTCGCGACAAACAGGTTTTGGTCGTGATGGTAAAGGGATGAAGTATGCTGAATACTACAATTTGTTTTTCGATGAAATAGGTTTGATGCAGGTAGCTTTAGATGCTACTTTACGAGTGTTAAACCCGAACAAAGAATCCGTTGCTAAAAGCCGCAGCGATAACTTAGTTAAGTTTCAACAACAAAGCGTCTTGTCTGCGGATTATAATTTTAAGTTCGATGATGATATTCGTATTGACCAAATTGCAGAATTTGGAGATTTAGTCAGTCGGAAGATTTGGGGTGAAAGCACAAATAAAATTGAAACTGCTTGCAAAAAAGATAAAAATCTGCCAAAATTAATACAGGTTGATTTAATTCATCAAGTCGCTGAGTTTTGGAATTTATCTGAATATTTACCTCAAATTCGAGAAATTGAGCGCATTAATGATAGTCTGAAAGAAAATAATCTCAAGGGCAACACTGGAGGAGTACCTTATGAATGGTACTATTTAGCAGCTAAGTATTTAGAAATGCATCCAGGTATCGAGGATGTACGAGAAACTTGTAAGCAGGTTATTGAGCATATTAAAAGTTTAATTAGTCCTATCGTTACCCAATATCAACTACCTGATGGCTGGGATGATTTAAAACTTTGGGTAAAACGAG
>NZ_JBXXZH010000235.1:0-14630 GCF_059640475.1 Calothrix sp. CBUCES-K 9914 | reverse complement strand
TAGTAGCAAATAACTTTGAGATAACAGACATGCGGAACGATAAAGGTCAAATGTATGCTGCTGGCGCCATTACTCTTGGTGGTCCATACGCTGCTGTTGATAGTTTCCTTGGTTTACAGTACGCATGTTTGGTATCTGTTGACTCACTTAGTGCCGCGCGGGCGCCTTCTGTACATAAGTTGAATGTAGTCACATCGTTTATACAATGGTTGAAGTGGATATTTAATCAATCACCCATTTAGCCGTAGCATAGGCGTCTCGCCTGTGCAGTCATAGTAATTATTTTTACCACAGAGGCACAGAGTCCACAGAGAAGAGATTTATTTAGTTATGTTACTGCAAGACCATTTTCATCCACCTCTATCGTTAAGGCGCCACTGGCATTCTTTCCATAATGCTTGGGCTACTTACATTGCATCTGATTTAAATTCTAAATTGCCAGAAGCTTATTTTGCAGAACCTAATGTACAATTCGAGGTAAAACCCATAGTAGAAACCGTCGAAATCAGTATTTTTAACACAGAAGGAGGCGCCGTTTTAGCAGGAGCAATTGAATTAGTTAGTCCAGCGAATAAAGATAGAGCCTCACATCGTAAGGCATTTGTATCTAAATGCGAAACATTATTGCGACAGGGAATTGGTTTGGTAATTATTGATGTTGTTACCGGACGCAAAGCAAATCTTCACGACGAACTATTATATAGAATTACAGAGAAAGCATCGAATTTAGGCGCCGACTTGTACGCTACTTCTTATCGAGCAATTGAACGTGATGGGCAACCAAGCCTTGATATATGGCAAGAAAAAATTAATATAGGTAATACTTTACCAACTATACCATTTTGGTTACGAGGAAACAATTGCTTACCACTTGATTTAGATAGTATTTACGAGCGTACTTGTAAAGAGCAACGAATTTATGCTAGTAGAGCTTGATTGGCAACGGATGTAACGGATATAACGGATAAGTTATTTTTCATGAACAAGCATTTGTTTAACGCGCGGTGACTATCTGTTACATCCGTTTATAATTTGTTGAGAATGGTTATAATGCTGGAATTTTTCAGTAATTTTACTCTAAGCAGTATTCAAAGCTATTCAATAAAATGAAACTTAATTTACAACAATATGCATTATTTATATATCCAATGTTAGAACGGCGCCAATTTCTTAAAGTTTCAGCTTTAACAGCATTTTTTACAATTACACCTAATTTATTTTTTCCGTTATCAGCTGATGCGGAAGTTCAAAGCAATATTCAAGATAATCAACAAGAAAAATATCATATATTTATAGGAGAAGAGATTATACGTAATGGTGGTAAACAAAAAGTAACGCTCAAGTCGGGTGAAAGCCATGAACTAGATTTTAAACCAGGTGAGGCACTTAACACTCAAACAATTGTAAAGCCAAATTTGGGTTTAAAGGGTAATGAAGTTTGTTTCGTTATACATGTATTATCATCAGAAGGGAATAATACGGTTAGCGATATAATAAAAAAATCTAAATTACAGTTTCCGAACAGTAAAGAATTATGTGAAGATGTATATCAAAAAATCCAATCGGCAGAATATGCTGAAGATTTAGTGGCTTTGGATTTACTTGAAGATGTACTGGAAAAATCACAACTTGATGATTCAGAAAAGAAATTAATACGTGGGACATACCAGTTTGTTCGTGCTGGAGAACCCATCAATGATTTTGGGACTTTAACAAAGCTTGATAAAATTGTTGAAACGGCATCAATTCCAACATCTTTAAAACGAAAGTATTCAATTGCTAGCGCGACATCAAGAGCATTAACTACAGATATTCTAATTATAGCTTTATTAAACAAACAGGCACCAAAATTAATTAATGCTTATAAACAAATACGTGATGGGGATCAAAATGATAAAGATGAAGTATTATATAAAGTATTAGACCGTGAAATTCGTAATTCTGATTTACCCAATGATGGTAAAGTAATTTATCAAGTAGCGCGCGAGATATATGTTAATACCGATAACGTAGCTGAAGCCGTGGATTTTAAAGATATTGCACAACAAGTTACAAACATAGGAGTAAAAATAATACCTTCTGCAACAAATGTTTTGGGTCTTTTAGGGGGACAAGCAGGTACTGGTGCCGCAATTAGCACTTTAAGTGGAGGCGCCGCACTCAATTCTACGCTTGCCTTTTTAGGTGGTGGTTCTGTAGCGAGCGGTGGTTTGGGAATGCTTGGTGGATTGGCTGTTGTAACTGGTGGCGCCGCATTGATTGGCGCTGCGGGTTTAGTATCTATTGCTTTAGTTTCTAAATTGGATGCTGAAGATAAAGTTAATTTGGGCATTGCAGGGGTTATTGGAACTTTAACGAGTGCTACAGTTGCACTTGTAGCTTGGACAGCTATGAGTACAACGATTTCAGCTACTGGTGCTGCGGCAATTAGTGCAACAATTGCAGCATTAGGTGGAATTAGTACCATTACTGGTGGCGCCGCATTCATTGCATTTGGTGCAGGATACGTAGTTTGGCAGTTTCTTCAGGGGAATAAGAAGCGTTCGGGTGATATTGTCAAGCAGTTAGAAACCCGACTATATACGCTTACGGAAGAATCTAATTTGCAACTTGTAGAAACTTTAAGAAATCAATTTCCTTCTGAGAATTATAAGAATAGAGTTTTTGCTGCCCCAGATATTCCCTTAGATAAACTTGCAAATTCCCTTTCTCAAATTACATTTGATAAACAAGAGAAGGTTCTTGCCTTAGTTGATATAAAAAATTTTGATTTTGACAAAAATATTTTTATTTTCACAGACAGGCGAATGATATGGAAGGAATTATTTAAACAAGTTGATTATTTGGCATATCAAGATTTACATAATCCTAATAACTGGAGGAAACTTCCTAAGCTTTTTGGCAATGATAAAAATAAAGATAACGATTTTGGAGAATTGTTAGTTAAGTTAGACAAAATGTATAATCTACAGCATATTTCGGGTTAATGAGGTACATACATAATGCCAAAAACCTCTACGTGTATCGGATGAACATACAATCTGCTGTAAGTAATTAATTTTACCACAGAGGATACAGAGGATAGTAGCATAGTATTTTTGTATGTGCCTAGGCGCCTAATATTCTATGATTATTAATGCTTGTAGTATAAATAAGGTGTATGTATAGCGAAACACAAATGGCGTAAAGAAAGTTAGCTAAATCTGGCATCATTGAAATAACGCAATGTCATTCCCGTTACGTTTGTAGCTTTTTACTCGCCCGTTGATTTAAAGATGACTGAAACTTCCCCTACAACGATTGTGACAACCGCCCCTTTTCCTGCAAATGAGGTGGAACGCTTAGAGGCGCTGCGACGGTATAATATTCTCGATACGCCACCAGAAGTTGCTTTTGACCGCATCACTTCCTTGGCCGCGCGTTTATTTAATGTGCCGATTACGCTGGTTTCCCTAGTTGATGAATCGAGAGGTTGGTTTAAATCTGCCTACGGGTTTGATGTGCGCGAGGTGCGGCGAGATACAACTATTTGCAGTTTTGCGCTGTTAAGTGATGAAGTTTTAGTTATTCCTGATACTAGGCAAGATAGTCGCCTAGTTTGTAATCCCTTTGTACAAAATGAACCGGGTCTGCGGTTCTATGCAGGCGCCCCGTTGGTGACGCAGGACGGTTTGAATTTAGGCACTCTTTGTTTGTTAGATACGAAACCGCGTGATGCCTTGAGTGATGAGCAAAAAGCTATTCTGAGCGACCTTGCGGCAATGGTGATGGATGAGCTAGAACTGCGGTTGGCTGCCCGTAAGGTTGCTCAAATGGATGCAGCGTTGCTAGAAGTGACTCAAGGCGTTTCTACTTTGACGGGTGAAGCTTTTTTCTCTGCTTTAGTACAGCATATGCTCAAAGTGCTGGGGGTTGATTATGTTTATATTGGTTTGGTAGACCCCGATAACCACGAAATAATTCGGACGATTGCTGCCTGTGCCAAGGGGCAGATTATTGATAACTTTGAATACCTGTTGCGTGGGACCCCTTGCGAGCAAGTACTCCAACAACGAAAACTGTGCTGCTATCCCCATCGAGTCCAAGTTTTGTTTCCCCAAGCGCCTCTTTTAGAACCTTTGGGTGTAGAAAGCTATGTGGCGGTTCCATTTTTTGACACTACAGGTGTACCTCTGGGCTTACTAGGCGTGATGGATGGCAATGCTTTGACAAATGTTCAACTGGCAGAATCTCTATTGACAATTTTTGCCCTACGTATTGCGACTGAACTGGAGCGACAGCAAACAGAGGCAGCAAGGCAACAAGCCCAGTATGAGTTAGAACGCCTAGTTGAACAGCGAACAACTGAATTATCTCAAGCCAACGAATTACTCCAAGTGCTACTTGATAATGTGCAGGCAGGAATTGTAGCCTGTGATGCTGAGGGAATTTTAACTTTATTTAATCCAGCAGCACGAGAATTTCATGGTTTGCCGGAGCAAGCATTGCCACCTGAAGAGTGGGCAGGACATTACGACCTGTATTTACCCGATGGCAAAACGCGGATGTCTAAAAATGAGATTCCCCTATTTCGAGCATTACAGGGGCAGACGGTCAAGAATGATGAAATGGTGATTGCGCCCAAACATGGGAAGGTAAAGACGCTGCTTGCTAGTGGACAGGCAATTGTCGATAACGAAGGTAAAAAACAAGGGGCAGTTGTTGTGATGCATGACATCACCGAACGCAAAATTGCCGAAGCCGAGTTACTAATTTCTGATGTTGCTTTGCAGCAAATGCCCGATGCGATTTTGTTGACCGATTTGGAGGGTAATATTCAACGTTGGCTGGGTAATGCCGAGCAAATCTTTGGGTATACAGCCGCAGAGGTGATTGGCAAACCCGTTAGTTTCCTCCATCACCCGGATATTAAACCAACGATGATGGCTGAAATAATTCGCGACCTTCAAGAAACTGGTGCCTTTTGTGGTGAAGTTGCCTGCCTGCGAAGAGATGGCTCGCCAGTGCCAATTGAAACAACAGCCAAAACTGTGTACGACAAAGCCGGAAATCCCATCTTTATCATTGGCATTAACAGAGATATTAGCGAGCGCAAACAGGCAGAAGCCGAACGTACACAATTGATGCGGCAGCAAGTTCAAGAACAAAGCGCGCGTCTAAAAGCAGAAGAAGCAAATCGGATCAAAGATGAATTTTTGGCGGTGTTGTCTCATGAGTTACGAACACCACTCAATCCAATTTTGGGTTGGTCTAAATTGCTTCGCAGTGGAAAATTGGATAGCGCAAAAACAGATTATGCCTTAGAAACAATTGAGCGCAATGCTAAACTCCAAACCCAGTTAATTGGTGACCTTTTAGATGTGTCGCGCATTTTGCAGGGTAAGCTCACTCTCAGCATGGCTGCTGTCCATTTGGCGCCTACAATATCTGCGGCAATTGAAACTGTGCAGTTGGCAGCCATCGCTAAGTCAATTCAAATTGAGACGGTGTTTGACCTAAATGTTGGGCAAGTTTTGGGTGATTCTGCTCGGTTACAGCAAGTGTTTTGGAATTTACTTACCAACGCTGTAAAATTCACAGAGAATGGCGGACGGGTGGAAATTAAACTGGGGTGCATTGACTCCCAGGCTGAAATTAAAGTTAGCGATACAGGTAAAGGCATTAGTCCTGACTTTTTGCCCCACGTATTTGAGTCTTTTCGGCAGGCAGATGCAACAATAACCAGGAAGTTTGGCGGGCTAGGGTTAGGGCTGGCAATTGCTCGTCACTTGGTAGAACTGCATGGAGGAACTATTTATGCAGAGAGTCTTGGTGAGGATTTAGGCGCCACGTTTACGGTAAGATTACCATTAATAGCCGTTGTTGATAAGACTTCTCAGGAAAAGGTATCCCCTGTTAAGAGCATTGATTTGAGTCAACTACGAATACTCATAGTTGATGATGAAGCTGATATGCGAGATTTGATAGTCACCATTTTAGAAGAGTATCAAGCAAAGGTTGAGGTTGCTGCATCTGCTGCTGAAGCATTGGTTTTGCTAGAGCGTGTCGAGCCAGACTTGTTAATTAGCGATATTGGGATGCCTGATATCGATGGTTACACACTGATGCGACAAATCAGGAAATTAGCGCGCTCTCAAGGTGCTTTAATTCCAGCAATTGCCCTGACAGCCTATGCAACAGAGTATGATCAGCAACAAGCCTTGGAAGCAGGATTTCAACGGCATGTGTCAAAACCAGTTGAACCTGAAGAATTAGTCAAGGCTATCGCAACACTAATTGTTACAATTGATGCAAAAACGAACGGGTCAGGTAAACAAAACTAATAAAAGCCAAATGTATTTTGCTGGCGCCATTATTTTTGGTAATTAATAAAACTCTCTTAAATACAAAAATAAAAAATTCTTATGCAAGACTCCTAATAATTTCTAAAAAAGCTAACAGTATTGGTCTAATATTTTCTGGTTTCCAAGCAATACCTAACGCTGTAATCGGTGCTTCAGGATTCAGAGTACGGTAAACAACACCTGTACGCTGAAAGTTTTTCACATGGGATGGTAATAAAGAAATACCCATTCCTGCAGCAACGAATCCCAACATGACTTGCATTTCTCTAGCTGCACAAACAACATTTGGATGCAAACCTGCTTTTTGGTAAATATCAAAAATCTGTTCGTGTAATCCGCAACCCCTATCACGGGAAGCTAAAATTAGCGGTTCATTAGCAAGTGCAGTAATGGAAATTTCTGAGTGTGCAGCTAAAGGATGATTCTCTGGTAAAGCCAAAACCAAAGGTTCTTGAAGCAAAATTTCCAGTTCTAAATTTGCATCAGTGATGGGTGGTGTCACGAAACCAACATCCAGATTATTTTCTGAGAGCGCAATTAATTGTTCGCTGGTGGTCATATGCTGCATGATTATCTCCACTTCAGGGAAACGCTCTCGAAATCCTTTAATTGAAATAGGTATAATATCATACACTGATGAGCCTTGAAATCCAACCGTTAATTGACCAATTTCTCCACGATTAGCTCTCTTGATTATTCGTATTCCTTGGTCGAAGCGTAAAAGAATTTGTTCAGCTTCTGTGAGGAAAATTTGACCAGGTGCAGTTAATTTTAGTTGACGTGGGTTACGTTCAAATAGTATAATTCCTAGCTCTTTCTCTAAATTTTGAATTTGACGACTTAAGGATGGTTGGGTAATATTTAACCTTTCTGCTGCACGACCAAAATTTAACTCTTCCGCTACAGCTAAAAAATATCTAAGGTGACGCAATTCTATATTTTGATTCATGCTTTTAAACTATCGATTTCTAGCCTAGAAGGCATTAGACTTAAATACCAGCTTTAGCATAGATTATTAGAGAAGAATAAAAAAATACCCATGAAACTTGAAAATGCTGTGGTTCTGGTTACAGGAGCAAATGGTGGTATTGGTGGTCATTGGATTCAAGGATTACGGAATAATGGAGTATCAAAAATTTATGCTGGTGTGCGAAATACGCAAAAATTAGACAGCATAGTGGCCACAGACCCACAAAAAATTGTTGCTGTAGAGCTTGATATTACCGATGAAACCTCCATCGCTAAAGCCGCAGCACAATGTCCTGATGTTACTTTATTAATCAACAATGCTGGTATCGCATTTAACCAAGGTTTCATTGCCTCAAAAGACCTATCAGCAGCTAAAACCGAAATAGAGATTAATTATTTTGGAACATTGGCAATGTGCCGTGCTTTTGCTCCAATTCTCAAAATGAATGGCGGTGGTGCGATTGTCAATATGCTAACCATTTTAGCAAAGGTCAACCTGCCTGCAAACGGTTCCTACTGTGCAGCTAAAGCTGCTACATTTTCCATGACTCAAGGGGTGAGAGCTGAATTAGCAAATCAAGGAACCCTTGTTATTGGTGTAATGCCAGCTACAGTAGATACGGGAATGAGTAAAGATTACCCTCCACCGAAAGTTTCTCCCGTAGAAGTGGTCAGGGAAGCACTACAAGCAGTTGTGAACGGAGTAGAGGACGTTTATCCTGGTGAACAGGCAAAGCATTTAGCTGCACAGTTGTTGAGTGACCCCAAAGCAGTTGAAAAAGCTTTAGCGCAAATGTTACCAATGAGTTAATTTACTAGTATTTTTGTTTAGCTTGCTAATTATAGTATTAATTTAAGACTAGTACACACGCGAGAATACATTTTTTAAGAAAGCGGATAAACTAGATATGACAAAAATTCTGCATGTTGATACTAGTCCTAGAGGACAACGTTCTCACTCAAGGATTATTAACAGGGAAGAAAATGCTAGTCATTACTGCGCGGGGTGGAAGCTTTCCTGTGGGAACTCCTGCTGCTAGTTTTGATTTCCAAGAACCTTATATTCGGACTATTTTTGGTTTAATGGGTGTTACCGATATTAGCTTTGTTCATGCAGAAAACCTGGCAATGAAAGGTGATGTGCGGGAACAATCTTTACAGTCAGCAAAAACTAAATTAGCAGCATTAATTACAGAGTGGAGTTAATGCTAAAATTCAAATTTTCATCTGTTTCAGCAATATTTTTTCTGGCGACTACAGGGATAAATTTATTGGGCGATTATTAGTGGCACTTTGCGAACAGTATTTTCCTTTTAATTTTTATTGATGATATATTTTATGTTCTATATTTTTTTACAAATTTGGAATATTGAGTTATCAAATAATTAAATTTTCACGTTAAACACAATGAGCAAAACAAATTTAAACTCAAATTTTACCAAAGCTACTCTTTTATTAGTTAGCACCCTTACAGTTATGTCGGGTGCAACGATTGCACCATCCTTACCTGCAATGCGGGAATATTTTTTAAATGTACAGAATGCAGATTATTTAGTTAAATTAGCACTAACTTTACCAGCTTTATTTATTGCATTAGGGGCGCCATTAGTTGGTATTATTATTGATAGAGTCGGGCGTAAACCGTTATTAATTATTGCCTTAATTATCTACGGAATTGCAGGAAGTTCCGGTTTAATTCTCAATGATTTGACCTTAATTCTAGTCGGACGAGCATTATTAGGTATTAGTGTTGCTGGACTTATGACGAGTGCCACAACCCTAATAGCTGACTACTATATTGGTGCAGCACGAGCGCAGTTTTTAGGATTACAAGCCGCATTTATGGGGTTAGGAGGTGTATTTTTTCTCTCAATCGGTGGTTTTATTGCAGAACAAAATTGGCGTTATCCCTTCGGTATTTACTTATTCTCTCTACTACTTGTGCCATGTGCTTCGAGCTTTTTACTGGAACCAGAACGTAACCAACCCGTAAACCAAAATCAGGAAATAGTTACACAGACTCAGAAATTGCCGTTTAACTTAGTAATTATCACCTATGGAATTGGTATATTAACCCAAATTGTATTTTATTTAATCCCCGTACAATTACCCTTTTATCTCAAACAGTTATTTGGTGCAGGTGCATCTCAAAGTGGAATTGCGATTGCATTAGCTACTCTATTCTCGGCGATGGCTTCGCTGTTATATAGACAAATCAAAGCCAAATTTAGTTTTACTGCTATTTATGGCATCGCGTTTCTAAATATAGGTATAGGTTATTACTTTATTAGTATAGGAAAAGGATATCCAATTATTTTATTGGGATTAGTGATTGCAGGTTCCGGTTTGGGCTTATTAATGCCGAATATGAATCTTTGCCTCATCTCCGTTACACCCGACACAATGCGGGGAAAAATTATTAGTGGGGTGACAACATCACTCTTTTTAGGGCAGTTTCTTTCACCTTTGTTAAGTCAACCACTGAGTGCAAAAATTGGTTTAGCTAACACCTACGCATCTGCAGGAGGATTTATGTTCGTTTTAGCAGTAATGGCATTAATCACCTTGTATAACCTTAAAGGAAAAGTAGGAGATCAAAGATAATTTTTTGGACACAGAGAAAAAAGTTCATAGCAATTTTGTATGTACCCAGGCGCCTAATAGTCTATGATTATTTATGCAGCAGAGTATGATCAGCAACAAGCCTTGGAAGCAGGATTTCAACGGCATGTGTCAAAACCAGTTGAACCTGAAGAATTAGTCAAAGCTATCGCAACACTAATTGTTACAATTGATGTACAAAACGAACAAGTCAGGTAAACAAAATTAATAAAAGCCAAATGTATTTTGCTGGCGCCATTATTTTTGGTAATTAATAAAAACATTGTAGAGACTAAACATGTTTAGTCTCTACATATTATTTAATCAGAACGCAAAACGCAATTCAAACTCTTTTATTCTTCCGAAGTTTCCTCGGATGGCTGAATTTCATTCAGTCGAAGCAGAAATTCCTCTACAGAACCTATAACAACTGATTGCCGATGAAGTTGTTTTAACACATCTATATTATCTATTGTCTCAAGACGCTCACTAATTTCTGCTGGTACACCTCCAAATCGCACCTCTAAAGCTGCAATAATTGACTCACGTGCATTTATCACCATGCCATCTAGTTCGATATCTGTAATATAAGGCACTCGTCCTTCCTCCTGAATACGTTTAAATTCTTGTTTAAAGGTGATTTCCAATGGTTTTGGTAACACCATCATCCATTGAATTAAGCGGAACAACTCCAGTATCTGATTTTTAGTATAGCCACGTTCATAAAGTCCGCGCACTAAACTTAATTTGGATTGGAACCGTTGATTTGGCTTTCCTACAGTGTCCAAAGTACTCAAATGCGCCATAATTACCACTGCAAATGGATTTAACGAACGCTCTAGTTCACTCCATCGCGTTTGAAAATCCAATAACTTTACCATCGGGTACTTTGTGCCGCTAAAAAATTTCCAACGTGAATAGCCGAATCTTGTTGGGCGCCAATTTGGGTCATCATCTCCTAATACCACCAAGCTAATTACTTCGTTATCATTCTTATCAAATATCCTATGGTTATAAACATGTATTCGCTTGGGAAAATCTTTTTGGTATTGACTTTGTATTTCGATATGAATCAAGACAAAAACTTCTTCTCCATCGTGAAGCCAAACTTTTACTAATTTGTCTGCAAGACGATTTCCAATTTCAGCATCTCTAGTTACCTCTCTTAAGTCAGTGTCTAATGATTCATAACCTCTTGACCAGTCTATGTCAGCATGAATCTGAGGAAAACATAACTCTAGGAATGATTAAAAATAAACATCTAATGCTTCTTTCCAAGGACTATCGTAATCTGATGATATTCTTCTTGCCATGCAGAAATTCACCCTTAATAATAATTGAATGTTTTTATTTTATCAGTAAATAAGATGATTTTCAATATTTAATAAGTGAAAATATGGAGTTTTATATAATAAAATTAATTACGTTTATTTTGATATGAAATTTAAAATATTGGTGCGTAACGCTACAAGCTTGTAATTACAAGTATAAATTTTTCGTAGCGTTACGCACCCTACTTCTTTTTTTGCAATTGTTCACTATTAACTACAACAAGTCTTATGATTTTGTTAAATATTATGTAAAGAATATTTACAACTATATTGACAACGGGAATTATACTTATGGGAACTTTAGTTGAAAATAATAAACCACACGAGGTTGTAATTATTGGTGGTGGATTTGGTGGAATGTATGCTGCAAAGGCGCTTGGTTCTGCAAATGTAAATGTTACTGTTATTGATAAACGTAATTTTCATTTGTTTCAACCACTTTTATATCAAGTTGCTACAGGTACGCTATCACCTAGTGATATTTCCGCTCCATTGCGCTCTATACTAAGCAAAAGTAAGAATACAAAAGTTTTGCTAGGAGAAGTTAAGGATGTTGATACCAAAACACAAGAAGTGATATTGAATGACCGAGTAGTACGATACGATACTTTAGTTGTTGCCACAGGCGCCAATCATTCTTATTTTGGTAATGATGAGTGGAAAGAAGTTGCTCCTGGTTTAAAGACTGTTGAAGATGCGCTCGAAATACGTGGTCGGATATTTAATGCATTTGAGGCAGCAGAAAAAGAAACTGATCCCAAAAAACGCCGCGCTTTGTTGACCTTTGTGATTGTGGGTGGTGGTCCAACAGGGGTAGAATTATCAGGCGCCATTGCAGAGTTGGCAAACAAAACTCTTCAAGAAGATTTTCGTAATTTCGACACCTCAGAAACAAAAATTTTACTATTGCAAGGCGCCGACCGTGTTCTCCCAGGTATGGCACCTTCTTTATCGAAAGCAGCAAAAGCATCTTTAGAAAAGTTGGGTGCGAGTGTACAGACAAACACGCGCGTGATAAATATTGAAAACAGCGTAGTTACTTACAAGCAAGGAGATGAAGTACATGAAATTGCCTCGAAGACTATATTATGGGCAGCAGGCATTCAAGCTTCACCGATGGGAAGGATTTTAGGATTACGTACAGGTGCAGAATGTGACAAAGCAGGACGAGTTATAGTTGAACCAGACTTGAGTATTAAAGGGCATAAAAATATTTTTGTTATTGGAGACTTAGCCAGCTTTTCTCACCAAAACGAGCAACCGCTCCCAGGTGTGGCGCCAGTTGCTACACAAGAAGGTGAATACGTTGCTAAATTAATTCAAAAGCGTTTGCAAGGTAAAACGATACCAGCATTTAAATATAATGATTATGGCAGCCTAGCCATGATTGGACAAAATGCTGCTGTTGTAGATTTAGGTGCAATCAAGTTAAAAGGTTTCTTTGCATGGATATTTTGGCTACTAATCCATATCTATTTCTTAATTGAGTTCGACAGTAAATTCTTAGTAATGTTCCAGTGGGCATGGAACTATATCACCCGCAAACGTGGTTCAAGATTAATTACTGGTCAAGAATCTTTAACATTGGCCAAAGTCATAACCAAGCAGCCAACGATAGAAAAGACGATAAATGTTTAATGTAACAAAGCAACACCACGTTTTTCTATTTCCTCTACGACAGCAACGGCGCCTGCTATCCCATCTTCAGCTTGAATTTTTGACCCTAGTGAAGCTGCTCGCTCACGCATTGTGGAATCTGTCAAAGTTTTTTGAATAGCTTGTGCAAGTCTTTCAGCAGTTAATTGTTTACGCGGAATTGGTTCCGTCCCAACCCCTAATTTCGCGACGCGCTGACCCCAAAAAAACTGATCACCAAAGAAAGGGATGATAATAGAAGGAACGCCTGCTCTCATACCGGCGGCTGTCGTACCGGCGCCACCGTGATGCACTACAGCTGCAACGCGCGGGAAAAGCCATGAATGGGGGACTGAATCTATAAGATACACGGTATCTGGTAAATTATCTGAGCGTAAACCACTCCAGCCAGAGAGCATAATGGCACGTTGTTGAGTTTTGGCTAGAGCTTCCAAAATAAGATTGGCAGTTGCTTCCGGATTCCGATTACCCATACTTCCAAACCCAATATATATAGGAGGCGAACCACCTTCCAAAAATTCTATGAGAGCAGATGGTGGGTTCCAATCAGGCGCCTCCTGAACGTTTACATCCAAAAACCAGTAGCCAGTAACACAAGTATTATTCCAATCAGATGGTTTAGGAATAACTGATGGGCTAAAACCATAGAGAGTTGGATATTTTTTAAGGCAGTCAGTATCATATGGTCCCCAAAATGAAGCAGCGGGCAAACCAAGTACTTCTTGCCGCACAAGTTTATCAGCGCTCCGAAACCCTTGCCACAAAGCTTGTCTTACCAATTGATGTGACAAACGATTCAAAAAACCCCCTGTTTTATCTACAAAGTCAGGAAACAAAACACCAGGAAATGCTTTTGTTGGCGTAAAGGGAAAAACGTAAGCTTGAAGTAGTGGAATTCGCAACTTTTGGGCAAGAGCAACAGCAATATTCAGTCCCCCGACTCCTACAATCAATAAATCCATACCCTGACAAGCAGCTTTACCTTGATTTGCCCAATCAATTGCAGCACTTTGAACTAGTTTTGCTGTGCGCGACTGAATGGCGAGGAAATTTCCTTTTTCCAATAGCTCACGCATTTCTTTAGTTTCGACAATTTCTTGGACATTACCAGAGACTGCCCAGAACTCTAACCCGTGTACACGAACCAAATCTCCAAAGTTTTCTTGAGTTACCAGTCGCACCGAATGACCTGCTTGTTTTAAACCCTTTCCCAAAGCAACATAAGGTTGAACATCTCCTCGACTTCCCAAAGCAATAATAGCGATACGCATAAGTTAACTCTCTATAGCTAGTAAATGACGATTATGTCAATTTGATGTTAACGTCATTTTGACGAATGTGTCAATTTTTGTTTATATTAGGATTAGTAAGTAAGTTGGCGCCATAGTTTGGTTTTGTATACGTATGAAGGAATCTCGACGAGCATCAATTGGTTTAGACAAAAGGGAGCGTACACGAGCAAAACTAATTGAATCAGCTTACCGAGTGTTTGCTCGTAAAGCAGCGGATGCCGTTACTATTGATGACATCATCGCAGAAGCAGCAGTCGCAAGAGGCACATTCTATAACTACTTTCAAACACGAGAAGACGTGCTTAAAGCTGTTGCGGGCAACTTGAGTGACGAAATAAATCAAAAAATATGGGTACAGTACGCTGAAATTAGTGACCCTGCTGAACGTTTAGCAATTGCCATTCGTCAATTTCTGCATCAAGCGATTCGGGATTCGA
>NZ_JBXXZH010000234.1:0-14723 GCF_059640475.1 Calothrix sp. CBUCES-K 9914 | reverse complement strand
TTTATAAACGCGAACTATGTTTAGTACTTTTTTACCTCTATTTCCCTTAACCGAGCAGTATTGTGAGGTGTCTTAATTAAGAATAAATAGGCAGGGTGAGTAACGAAAACTATATATATTACAAGGGGCGCCTACCGATACTAATAAAATCCGCCTGCTTCACACATCCAGAGTATAGTAAATATGTTCTTAATTGCTTAAGCTACGTCCAAATTTTTCTATCAATTCGCTTACGCTCATATTGCGTGCGTTAGCTTCGCTTTTCATGTTCTCCCATGCAGTGGGAGTCACTACGATTTGATGGCGCTCCTTCACTTCGTTGTGCAGTATAGGGGTATTCTCTTTTTTGTCCTTTTTTATTAGCCATACAAATAGATATTGTGTATAATCTGAATATAGACTATACAATAATTTTTGCAATAATAGTTATAAAATAATAAGTATAAAATGTATGGCGGTATAAAACTATATTAGCAACACCTTTTGTGGATATTTCAATTATTTAGTTCTATTTTCTAAGAGAAACTTTGCTGGTACTGCACGGTCAGAATTTGGATATCGCTGTACAATTTGTTGCAAATACTCACGTTGACCGCTGAGGTAATAATTGGAGAACATTAAATCGTCTATATATGTACTTTGGGGAAACTTAATTTGTAATTCGCTGATGATTTGGTCTATACGACTTTGATAATCTTGTCGTATTTGTTTATCTGAGTCTTCCCAATTACCATTATTTGGGTAACTGGCGCCATAAAATATATTTTGCGGTTTTCCTGGGACATTCGCAGGAGGATGGATACGAAGCGTTTCAGCTTCTGGATGATTTTCAAATTGCCATAATAAAGTTGCTGCTATTTGGTAAAGCGTTTTTTCTCGCATTTGCGGGGATATATTAGGGTTTGCTAGCAGCTTTTGATATAGTGATATTGCTACAGCATTTTGACTTGATTCTTGATAAAGTTTTTGTACTACGCTGGCGCCGCGTCGTTGCGTATTGCAAACCCACCAAGTTTCACAGTCACTCATGGGTAAATGCCATGCTCGAAAACCATCCCAAATTGCCATATAACCATTTTTCCAACCACCTGCACTTGCCCAGTTTAAAGCAATACGATATTGAGAATCTGGTGTATTTTCCTGTTGCCATTTTAGTAAATTTTGCCAGCGCTGCCTTTGTTCAGTCAGCATAATTTGCGTTTGTTTCTGAGCATATGCTGTTGGAGTTTG
Source organism: Calothrix sp. CBUCES-K 9914 (assembly GCF_059640475.1). Lineage (NCBI taxonomy): Bacteria > Bacillati > Cyanobacteriota > Cyanophyceae > Nostocales > Calotrichaceae > Calothrix > Calothrix sp. CBUCES-K 9914. Next base: position 13,493 of record NZ_JBXXZH010000234.1, on the reverse strand, counting down.
AGATGCACCTGTCCACCAGTAAGGGTTGTAATTGTAGTAGCTGCCTAAAACTTCGGTAGGCATTTTTGTTAAATCTAATTTTTCTGAAGTTTGTAAGGCTTTGGTGTAATTCTGAACTCTGGCATATTTTACTGATAAAGCATATTGCAGCAAAGGAGCTATTGGTTTATTATCAGGTTCTGTTAACAGTGTTTCTAGCTGCTCGGTCGTTAAACCCACATCTAATAACGAACGTAAATAAGGATAAGCCAAATATACGGCATCTTTATCACCCATCGGCTGTGTCATCATTTTTATCCACAGTCGCGTAGCTGCCATAATATCGTTTTGTTCCTGTAGCGCGCGAGCTAAACGATAAGTTGCATCATCAGCACCTGGATGGTTCGGGTAACGACTCAGCCATTCAACCCACTCTTTTGTTTGTTGTGCTGGCGCCTTTTTAGCATTACGGTCACGAATAGCTTTGCTACGTTCGGCGCCGTCAAAGTAAGATTTTCCTGTTAAATCACCATACTCACGACATCCTTTGATAAACTTAGACTGGGGATATTTCTGAGCAATATTAACCAATAAATAGTAAGCATGAGTTCTTCTAATTGAATGGCTTTCGTAGCCAGCAGCGCGCGTCAACGGTTGAAGCTTTCCAATATTATTGTTAATAATATTTTGTAATAATTTTGTTCCTTCCGAATCTCCATGACGTTCAAGTTCAGCAATTGCCCAAACTTGGTCAGGAGATTTTGAGTCATTTGCAAAGTTTTGTAAAATAGATTTACCGATAAGATGAATTTTACCAGCTTTGATGATTCCTAAACGCTCTACTAATATTCGTTCTTGAATTGCAGGCGCCAAACCACGGTAATATGTGATAGCATCCTTAATTTGATTTTGACTTGGTTGTTTTAATTTTTCAAACTTAGACCACTGAGGTAAATTCAACGGTTTAGGGTCTTGAGATGAAGGTTGTGGATATATTGCGTCGTAACCCAGTGCCGCAAGAAAATCTTTATTAAACTCGGAATTATTGAACTGATAATAATTATTGTATTGAAATTCAGTAGCAGATGTATCTGGTTTGAGATTTGTACGCGCGAGTTGAATTAAGCGGTCGCGTACTGCCTTATCATCTAACCCAAATTCTTTTTGCTACTCTTTCTCATTTTTAATATCATCATACGTACCATCACGCAAGCTCTTTAAACTTCCTGTCACTAAAGAAATTTCTGGCGTTGTTAATTTTCGTTGCAAATGCCGCGTTAACCATAAAGTAGTATAAGGTTTACCCAAACTACGAATACCCAGTACACCATATTCTTGACGAACATCATCTTTAGAGCGAGTGTAATAATCGAGTAAAGGATATGAAGAAGCACCGTATTTTTTCCAAACAGGATTTTGTGGTTTACCCTTACCCCACTTCAAAACCATAATATCTTGTTGAATAGCTGCTGCTATCTCTTGCCAAGCTGGGTCAGTCCGTAGCTTATCCCGTATCTCCTCATCAACTTCTATCTGCGTCAACTTCTCTGGACTGAGTTCTTCTGCTTGACGCGCGGCTACTTCCGGAGATGGTATTTGTGTGGCAGAATATGATAGTTTCCAAAATATACCTGATGTTCCCAAAGTCACGAGACTCAAAACTAAGTACAAATATTGACGCAACTGCATTAAGATTCTATTTTAGATAATTAATTATGTAAGTACATAGTATCTATATTTACTTGCGTGGCTAATATTTTTCAGCATTTCTTCAACTTTGTCTTGACTTTATTTGTAAAAAATAGGGTTTTAGCAAGGCGCCTGAGTAGTTCGCAAAATTCGCACATTTTTGTAGAGACCCGATTAATCGCGTCTCTACTTACATATTACTATAGTATAATAGTATTTGTATACTTAACTTAAAGTTATAGGGAGAAACATCCTGAACCATCATTTATATTCGTAGTTGAATGGCGCCTGTGCGTTCTTCGAGCAATCATTTCGCTTTAATGTACTAATTTGACAACCAGCAGTAGTCAATTTTAGACAATGATAGTACCTAAGTATTTATATTTTTACAATAAATCAAAAATTTTAAAAGGAAGAATGTAAATGTCTCCTTATTTATGGCAACCTATTGATGACCTCCCTGAAAATTGGAGCAATTTGCGTTCTTCTCAATTAGAAATACTAATAAATGCCTGGAAAAACCGCGTACAACAACTTCAAGACTCAACAATTTTAGAAACTTTTAAGGATAGTTTGCGCTCTGAGTGGTTATCTGAAGTCGATATGCTTGAATATCTTTATTCGACTGATAGAGGTACGACACAGGTTATTATTGAGAAAGGTATTGAATTAAGCTTACCAACTATAAGCTCTGAAGTTAGATTGGCTGAGTTAAGTGTTCCTAAGAAAATTGAAGGATTGTTTGTTTTTGTAACGAAAGAAAGAAATCTTTCAGTTTTCTACATTAAAGAGCTACATCAAGCATTAACAAGGAATCAAGCAACTACATGGGCACAAGATTCATTTGAAAATCTTGTTGAAATACCTTTATTGCATGGACAATGGAAATATCAATCGAATAACCCTAAGCGTCCAGATGGGATTATACACCAGTACTGCCCTCCTGAACAAGTTATATCAGAAATGGAGCGTTTGGTTGAAATGCACAACAATCATTTAGAGATAGGCGTACCACCTGAAATTGAAGCTGCTTGGTTACATCATCGCTTTACACAAATTCATCCTTTTCAAGATGGGAATGGTCGAGTTGCTCGGACTTTAGCATCATTAATATTTATACGTCAAGGATTATTCCCTATAGTAATTACCCGTAATGACCGCCAAGAATATATTAATGCTTCGGAAGCTGCGGATTCAGGAAATATAACACGTTTAATTAACCTTTTCTCACGTCTACAAGAAAAAATATTAATTAAAGGGCTAGGACTGCGGGCATAGATTTATACTTATACGTAGAGGAAATAACTATGGTATTAATTCGTAACAAATGGGAACCAATTGAAGATTTACCTGTAAACAGGGTAGCGTTAGCATCATCTGAACTCGAAAGTGTTACTGAAATTTGGAGAAGTCAGGCTGAAAAACTCCAATATTCAGATGCACTTAAAAAGTTCAACGAACAATTAAGTCGAGAATGGGCAATTGAAACCGGTATTATTGAAAATATTTATTTTATTAATAAAGACACAACACAGCTTCTAATTGAAAAAGGAATTCAAACAGCTTTAATTACCTATGATGCGGCTAATAAGCCAGCAGAACTAATAGTTCCATTTTTGCTTGCTCACCAAGAGGCTTTAGAAGCATTATTTGGTTTTGCACGAGATGAACGCGAACTTTCACTTTTCTTTATTAGAGAATTACATCAAATTTTAACACAGCATCAAAAAACTGTTGATGCGATTGATGCTTTTGGGCGTAAAGTTCAAGTACCCCTTCTACACGGACAGTGGAAACAACGTCCAAATAATCCAACTCGTAAAGATAGAATTTATGAGTATTGCCCTCCAATGCAGGTTCAACCAGAAATGGAACGTTTAATTAGTATGCATTTGGAGCATATAAAACAACGAGTACCACCAGAAGTTGAAGCCGCTTGGTTACATCATAGATTTTCCCAAATTCATCCATTCCAAGATGGTAATGGACGGGTTGCGCGCGCGTTAGCTTCGCTTATTTTTATCAAAGCTAATTGCTTTCCTCTTGTTGTCACACGTTATTACCGGGATGAATACCTTGACGCATTAGAACAAGCTGACAGAGGAAATTTGTTAAGTTTGATTGGTTTATTTGTAAAACTTCAAAAAAAAGCATTTGTTAAAGCATTAAGTCTCTCAGAAAATGTTGTCAAAGACCATGAGCCAATAAAGAAAGTTATTTTAATAGGTATAGAACGTTTAAAAGCTAGAAAACAAAAATCTATGCAGCAAACACAAAGTTCTGCATTTAAACTTTCTCAAAAGCTCGAAATTATTGCAGAAGAAAAGTTTAGAGCAGTTGCTTCTGCTTTAAATAACGAATTAAAACAAATAGAATCAAGTTATTTTGCTTTGGTCGAACGAAGTGTTGAAACTAATGCTGACTGGTTTAGACAACAAGTAGTTCACACTGCTAAAATATTAGAATATTACGCTGATACCAGGACTTACCATTCTTGGATTCGACTAAAAATTAAAGAAGATAGACAAACTGAAATTACTCTTTCATTTCATGCATTAGGCGCCGAGTTTTTTGGTATTATGGCTGCATCTGCCTTTATTGAGTATCGAGATAAAACAGAACAGCAAGAAGTAATTTTCGATAAGCCTGATATTTTATGTAGCGAAATCTTCCAATTCTCGTATACAGAGCAAGAAAACTTTGTTACTCAAAGATTTCAATCTTGGCTAGAAAATATTCTTCTTGCAGGGTTAGACCACTGGAAAAACCAACTTTAATAGTATATTAATGGGAAGCACAATTAGTACATTCATTTATAAACTAACAACCGTAGCTTGACCTTTAGTTGTAGAAGGTAAAATCTCTAATATCTTTGGCACTAAAGGTTTTAAGTCTGCTAGTCGATTCGTAGAAGCTTGCAAAACAACCACAGCAATATTGAATTGGGTTAAATTTTGTTGAAATGACAAGTTGCGGTCTACTGTGATAAAAACATCAAATTCTTTTTCTGCAAGGGCAAGGAGTTGACCATTCTTAATTCCTGCCCATCCCATAGTAGGAACTGTTTTTACTTCATAATTAGTAAACTCTCTTGCCAGCTTCCGGTCAATGCATTCATCTAACAAAAGTTTCATACTTAGGCAGCAGTTAAAATTATGTGTTTTTCTACTTCCTCAAGCAGTGCAATTACTTGCTCTCTACTGACGGTTGGAAACCCATCTAAAAAATCATCTATTGATTCTCCAGCTTTTAGATAATCTAAAAGAGTTTGCACAGGAACTCTTGTACCTGTAAAAACTGGAGTTCCACCCATAACTTCGGGTGAGATGCTAAGAACTTGATGACTTTCAAACATTAGCTTTTAACCCTTTATACTTCTATCATATATAGTATAATAGTATTCCCTAGCATTCAACTTAAAGCTATGGACTCGCAATCGCGAATTATTATTGATTCCAATATCCTTGTTGGCAAACCCATTATTAAAGGTACTCGTCTTACTGTCGAATTTATTATTGACCTCCTTGCCCAAGGTTGGACGACTGATGAAATTCTCCGTAACTACCCAGGTATTGTTGTTGAAGACATTCACGCTTGTTTAAGTTATGCCATCTGTACGAGTAAGGAGTAATTGTTTTAGAACAAATGTACGAAATCGAGAATCAATTTTCTGAGAATTTATTTAGTAGATGTATAGCCTATCGTAAGGTGCGTGAAAGCTGCCTAATTTTTTAATAAGCGTAAAGATTGTAATAGCTTTCACACACCCTACTTCTCTTCCTTTGTGACCTTTGTGCCTTTGTGGTTCATTGCTCTTACCTCTGTTCCCTAATAGTCTCTGTGGTAAATAAAAAGACATAGAAATCACAAGCAGGGATGCCTGTTCCACAATTTAAAATATTAGCGATTGCCTAAAATTTCGGAGATTGCTGATACTATATCCAGATAGAAGTTGCCTTGTACTGCTCTAAACATCTCGAACTTGGTATCTGGTGAACCAAAGAATGGTCGTAGGAACCAACCTAGTTGCATTCCGATGAAGGCATATAGTAGTAACCATGACCTTAATATAGTGGTACGGGTTTTTTTGCCGACTTCATCCAGTTCTGATAGTAACTGCATTCCTTCGTATAGAAATTTTATGCCGAAGAATCCTGTGATGCCAAAGATGGCAACGTTTAGTAGTTTGAAAAATTGGTATGCTTTAGGAGCGGTGATTAAGAAGAATAGTGTTACTGGCGCGAAGCTAAATAGTAAGACGCTAATTACTGAGATTGCTGTCATTAATACGACAAAGTGCTGTTGGACGCTACTGCGGGAACCAAATAGTACGTTGAAGAAGAATAAGGTGGGGAAACAGATTATTAGTGTAAGTAGGTAAAATGCTGGTAGTTTGATGGCGCCTGATAATGCTTGGGCAAAGCTGTGGGATGAACCTATTATGGCGCCGTATATTGCAAAGAATATAGAACTGGATACGAATAATGATGTTGCTTTGCTTTGTAGACGTATGCTTTGTTTTATTTCTTCTAGGAAGTTTTGACGGTCTCTTAGTAGGCTAAGTAGGACTGTGAAGTGTTGGATGTTGTTTGTCTTTTTTTGTTGAAGCATGATTTTTTTTATTTAACCACAAAGGCACAAAGGACACAAAGGAAGAGGGGGAAAGGTAGGGTGCGTGAAAGCCATTACAATCAAGAGCAAGGTAAAAAATTAAACTGCTTTCACGCACCTTCTTACGAGCGGACACCTAATAAGTACATTATTGATTGCAGTACGCTTAGGTAAAAGTTTCCTTCTCGTTCTCTAAATAGTTGAAATGCTGAGTCGGGTGTGCCAAAGAATGGTCGTAGTGTCCATCCTAGTTGGCTTCCTACGAATGCGTATAGTAGTAGCCAAGAGCGGATGATTTTACGACGCACGTCGCTTCCTTCTCCGTCTTGTTCTAAGACTATTTTTGCTGCTTGGTGTAGTGAGGATATACCAATAAATCCTGTCAGAGAAAAAATGACGACGTTTAAGAGGATTAGAAATTGGTAGTTGTTTGTAGTTATTAAAAAGAAGAGTGTTATTGGTGCGAAACTAAATAGTAATACGCTGATTACTGATACTGCTGTTAATACTAGGGCAAAGTGTTGGGGAAATGAGCGTTTGGAACCAAATATTATGTTGGAGAAGTATAGGGTTGGTAGGCAGATTAATAGGGTTAGTAGGTATAATGCTGGTAGCTTTACAGCAGATGATAGTGCTTGCATCCAACTGTGATAGGCGCCTATTATTCCTCCGTATATTGCTAGGAATAGGGAACTACATACTAGTAGCGAGATTATTTTTGTTGGTAGTCTTACTCCTTGGCGTATTTCTTCTAGGAAGGTTTGACGCTCTCTCAGCAGGTTGATTAATGTTGTAAAGTTTCTGTTTCCTGTGGTTCTTTTTTCTAACATGTTTTTTATGAGGTTTTTATAATTTGTTTGAATTGGTATACGTGTAGAGACGCGAAATTTCGCGTCTCTACAACATCGGGTTTTCAATCAAAATAGTCTGCTCCTGAACCATATTTCCATGCGTCGATGCGACGGTGCCAGTAATATTGTTGTTGTAATGATAATCTTTCTACCCAAGGTTTCATATGTTGATTTAATGAATATAAGATTGAGTAAATACCAAGGTTAATGTAATGCACCGTCCAGTCGAGCAATGCAATAATTCCAACTTGAAGTATTATTTTCATTACTAGTAGCGGATGCTGTAAACCTGTTTTTAATAAAGTTTGTGTTAACCCTGAAAATTGAATCACATCTTGCAAAAATGGTTTGAGTATTGGTTCTCCTAGTTTTTGCATTTCGATAAATACTGCTGATAACAAATTATTTATTTGGTTGGCGCCTACTTTTTGCTCAATACCTACACTCATCGCTTTCTGAAATAACCATGTAACTGTTAAGTTCGGTTGATATGGTTGAAGTAATGATAAAGCTTTACTTGATAACTCATCACTCGCAAGCGCTTCTTCTACACCTTGTGTCAACCTGCGTAGATGTCGCACCATTGCCCCAAAACCCCCAAAACTTAATGGTGACTGGCTGCCACTACTGTCTCCAACTGGTAAGATGCGATTAAATGGTGTTTTTAAAGGGCTTTCTCGATATGATGGAAAATATCCAAATAATGCACGCTTAATATCAAGCTGTTTTAATTCCACACCTTGGTATTGAGGCATTAATTGGAGATAGTCCTCAAAGAGTTCTGCTAAATTAGGGCGCCGCAAATTTGCATCCATGTAAGTAAACATGTATGTTGTTCTTCCGTCTATTGCTGGGAATGCTTCCCAAAAGTACTGACACTGGTTGTGCAAGGGTGTGTTAGATAACAACAAGTCACCGGTTCGGTTTTCCGGAAAACCTTGGGCACATGTTCCAACAACTAAACAAAGTGCATCAGGTTTCTTTCCGCCGCGCGCTTGTTGCACAATGGGTGAAAAGTGCCCCATCGCATCTATCAAAAGTCTGGTTTTATATTGCTTATTAATAATTATACCGTCTGGATGTACAACGGCTTCTTGGAATGGGGTATTTTCATATAACTTACCGCCTTTCTCTAGAAATTTTTGCTTGAGCGTCTCTAGTAGGTATGCTGGGTCTACTCCTATATTAAGTACGTCTTTTACCCAAACTTCTACACCTTCGTGAAATGCGACCCGCGCGGGATTATATTCTGTAACTATTGCTTTTTGTAATTCTTGCTCTGTAAGCAGTCCTAACTCTACAAATACTTGTAGCTCATGGCGTGAAATATTCCACTCTTGTTCTCTTCCCTTTAAAATACCTCTTTCTAATAGTACGACTGAGGCGCCTCGAAGTGCCAAAGCGGCGCCTATCAATATTCCTAGCGTACCACCGCAAATTACCACATCCGATTCAATATTGCCAATAAGCTCAGAATTCTCTGTAACTACTGTGGGTACAGGAATGTTACCTTCGCGCAATTTTTCGAGTAAGGCATCAGCACGCTGTAACCCACCCCATATGTTACCTGGTAGACGTGCGAGAACTTCTTCTGTTAAAGACATGGTAAATCAAGTATTACAACAATACTAGTAATGTAACGATATTTGACTCTACAGTTTCTACGGTTGATATTTTTACCATAGAGACACGGATAACACAGAGAATAGGTGAAAAGTTTTACATGTGTGTGAGTAAAATCACTGGTTATTTTTGGATTTGCTTATAAACTGGTATAAAGAGACAACAAAGATATACTATATGTAAATATTATCTCCAAGAAAATATTTACTGCTTATCCCTATTAATGACCACTATATGTACCTTAATAAACAGCATTTAAACAGCAAGTAAGCTGTTGGTTAAGCTATGAAAATTGCTTTTATAGTCGAGAAATTTCCTGCACTCACGGAGACGTTTGTTTTAAATCAAGCTGTTGGTTTAATCACACGTGGACACCAAGTTGATATTTACGCGCGTCAATTGGATGATACACCTAAAGTTCATCCTGATGTTCTACGTTTTAATTTGTTAGAACATACATATTACGCACCGTCTGTTCCGAAGAATTATGTCTGGCGCCTGCTTAAGGCGATAAAATTAGCTGTTAAGTTCCGCTCCTCATATAAGATAATACTGCGGTCGCTGAATTTATTAAAATACGGTAGGCGTGCAGCTTCGTTGAGGTTATTTTATTTAGTTATACCCTTACTACCATCACGAGCATACGATATCATCCACTGTCAATTTGGAATGTTCGGTATTGAAGGTGTCATACTGCGTGAGATAGGCGCCATTCAAGGCAAGTTAGTTACCTCGTTCCGTGGGTATGATATTAGTTGGTATGTCAAAGAATATGGAGACAGTGTTTATGAAAAATTGTTCCATGACGGTGACTTTTTTCTTAGCAACTGCCAATTCTTTCGTAACCGCGCGATAAAACTAGGGTGTGATGAAAATAAAATAGTTGTGCATGGTTCTGGAATCGATTGTAGCCGATTTGTTTTTAAACCGCGTAATATTAGCGACAACGGTCAAATTAAAATTGTCACAACAGGTCGTTTGATTGAGAAAAAAGGAATTGAATACGGAATACGCGGTGTTGCAAAATTTATAGAGCAATACCCAAATTTGAACATTGAATACAACATTATAGGTGCCGGATGTTTACAAGATTATCTACAAGAATTGATACACTCCCTCAATATGAGTGGTAAAATTAACTTGCTAGGAAGAAAAAACCAGCAAGAAATTATTGAAATTTTAAATAACTCTCACATCTTCATAGCACCCAGCGTCACCGCAAAAGATGGGAACCAAGACGCACCTGTAAACACCTTGAAAGAGGCAATGGCAATGGGACTACCAGTTATCGCAACCCTCCACGGAGGTATTCCCGAATTAGTCCAAGATGGTATTTCTGGTTTTCTTGTACCTGAACGAGATGCAGATGCTATTGCGGAAAAAATAATGTATCTTATCGAACATCAGGATGCTTGGTTGGAAATCGGAAAAGCAGCTAGAAGTTGTGTAGAAGAACATTATGAAATTAACAAGCTCAATGATGAACTTGTTGAAATATATCAGAAGTTGATCCCCCCAACCCCCCTTAATAAGGGGGGCTTTGAACCACCTTACTCTTCTGTTGATAACGAAACTTCAAACCCCCTCTTGTCCCCCCCTTATTAAGGCTAGGGGGGATTCAAATAAACACTATATTAAAATCAAAATTACTATGTTAAGCACATCAAACCCACAAGTAACTATTATCGTCGTACCGCGCGAGCGGTTCAGTTACACACGCGAATCATTAACAAGTATTTATACTAATACGAACTATCCATTTGAGTTGATATATATAGATGCTGGTTCACCTCCACATATTAAAGACTATCTAGCAAGTGAAGCTAAAAACAAAAAATTTGAGTTGATACGTAAAGATTGTTACCTTTCACCAAATCATGCGCGTAATCTTGGGTTGCAGCGAGCTACTAACCAATACGTAGTTTTCATTGATAATGACGTTATCGTTTCATCTGGATGGTTGCAGTCATTGATACAGTGTGCAGACGAAACACAAGCAACTGTAGTCAGTCCTTTAATATGTCAGGGAACAGCATTACATAGTGAAATTCATTGTGCTGGTGGAGAAACAGGAATCTTGGAAGAAACCAAAAACGGAATACAAAGGCGCCGAATCATTGAGAAAATCTATATGCAAGGCAAACAACTCGTTCACACTCAAATTGAACGACAATCAACAAAACTTGCAGAATTTCATTGTATGTTAGTGCGTCGAGACATCTTTACTTCAATAGGCTATCTCGACGAAAACCTACTCAACACTAAAGAACACGTAGATTTCTGTATGCTTGTTCAAAAAGCTAAGGGTTCAATCTACCTAGAACCAAAATCAATCGTAACCTACGTCCCTACTACATCTCTAAAACTTACAGATATACCCTTTTACATGCTGCGTTGGAGTGACGCTTGGGAAAAAGCAAGCCTACACCATCTATGCAAAAAATGGAATCTAACCGAAGACGAATATTTTAAAAATCGCTATCAACGCTTAGGATGGCGCCGTCATATGACCATTATCAACCCAATCACCAGTAAAATCCCTCTTCGTGTCGGCGCCAAAATCACCAACAAACTCTTACGTCTTCTTGATAAACCAATAAACAAACTCCTAACCAACCACTACACCAAAAAATATCAACACACCTAACCTCTTCTTTCTCTTTCTCTTTCTTCCTTTGTGTCCTTTGTGGTTCATTCCCTCCTCCTCATAATGAAACAAGAAATCATCTACACACCAGAAAGCAGTCTCCGACATCCTAAAAAACTACTTCGCGAAATGTGGCAAGACCTCCTCGCATCGCGCGAACTAGCATGGAGACTAATGTTACGTGATATCAACGCACAATACCGTCAATCTTTACTTGGCATAACCTGGGCATTTCTACCACCAATAGTTATGGCAACAGGATTTACCTTAGCAAACCAAGCCAACGTTATTCAAGTTGGAAAAACAGATATACCCTACCCAGCTTACGTCACCTTCAGCACCGCACTTTGGCAAACATTCGTTGAAGCACTTTCAGCACCATTACAAGCTGTGATAGTCGCAAAACCAATACTCGCAAAAGTCAACTTTCCGCGCGAGGCACTAATTATAGCCAAACTCGGAGAAACCTTATTTAACTTCGCTATCAAAATTCTTCTAATTATTGCCTTATTTATTTGGTTTCAAATTCCAGTCACTTGGACAATTATATTAGCTCCTGTCGCAATTATTCATTTAATCTTACTTGGTACATTAGTTGGTGTATTACTGGCGCCTCTCGGTCTACTATACCAAGATATTTCCAGAGGACTAACATTAATAACAGGTTTTTGGCTATTTCTCACACCTGTAATATATCCAGTTCCCAAAACAGGTATTTTTGGAACCTTAGTAAACTTTAACCCCGTCACACCTTTATTAGTTACAGCGCGCGAATTAGCCACTACTGGAAACTTATCGCAATCTACAGGGTTTTGGATTGTCAGCATTATTACATTTATTGGGTTAATCTTAACATGGATAGCCTTTCGTCTCGCAATGCCATTTGTTGTTGAGCGGGTAGGTTCCTAATTATGACTTATTTAACTGTAGAAAATGTATCTAAAAAATTCTGTCGCAATCTCAAACAGTCTTTAAAATATGGTGTTCAAGATATTATTACAGAAATAACAGGTACAAATAGAAACAGTGAAAAACTACGTAATGGAGAATTTTGGGCATTACAAGATATTAGTTTACAACTACAACCAGGTGAAGCACTTGGTTTAGTCGGCGCCAATGGAGCGGGTAAAACTACTTTATTACGTTTGATTAGCGGTTTGATGAAACCTGACACCGGATGTATTAAAGTGCGTGGTAGAGTGGCGCCACTCATTGCATTAGGCGCCGGCTTTAACCCCATCCTCACAGGACGTGAAAATATTTACGCTAACATGTCGATATTAGGATTATCGACACAACAAATTACCAAACGGTTAAAAGACGTAATTGATTTTGCCGAAATTGATACTGCCATTGATGCACCTGTACAAACTTATAGTTCGGGGATGGCAGCACGTTTAGGTTTCGCTTGCGCTGTTCACATCGAACCAGATGTACTATTAATCGACGAAGTATTAGCTGTTGGTGATATAAAATTCCGAATGAAGTGCTACCAAAAACTAGCGCAGCTACGCGAACAGGGTACAGCTTTTATTTTAGTTGCTCACAATCCACATGTTGTACTGAATGTATGTGAGTCTTCGATTTATTTAGCAAAGGGTAATATTATCACTTCTGGAAATACTGGTGATGTGATTCGCGCTTACGAAGACGATTTAAATATGGTGAATTATTCTGAGTCTTCGAGTGTTATGTATTTACCAGCTAAACCTGAAGCGGAAAGTATGGGTGTTGATATTACTTCATTGTGCTTTAAAGATAATCAAAGTGAAGTTATTCCAATTTTAATATCTGGTAAACCTGCTAATTTAGCTATTGAGTGTAAAGCTTATCAAAATCTTGAAAATTTAAATATTGGTGTAATTATTTCCGCTTTGTCGGGACAGAATGAGCGCGTTTTATATATTACATCAGCTAGTGATAATGAATTAATGCAAATACAAAGTGGCGCCGTTGAAATTCAAATGCAAATGCCATGTTGTTGCTTGCTGCCAGGTTTGTATAACGCCAAAATCTATATTAAACAGGGGGTGCAGTCTTTAGATATTGTGCAGTCATTTCGATTTGCTGTTAAGGCGAATCAAGTGATTAGT
>NZ_JBXXZH010000233.1:0-12635 GCF_059640475.1 Calothrix sp. CBUCES-K 9914 | reverse complement strand
AAATAGCAATTAAGAAATATTCTAAAAATCTAGACATAATTATTTAGGAAGCAATTCTGGACTGTGGCGACACCCAAATAAGCAGGTGGTACTTTTAAAGGGTTGCGGTTGCGAATCACCAGGCGCCAAGCTGTAATAGTAACAACAATAGTAGCAAGCGACCAACCCATAACCGTGTGAAAATTAAGAGTTGGCTGTACAGAAGCGTAAACTCGTGCCAAACCTGCTTCAAACTGACCAAATATAACCGCGAGGAAAATTGCGCCGGAAGCAACAAACATATTCCAGAAACTCACCTCAAACAAACGGTGCCTGTGAGTGAAATAGCCTACCACATCGCAGAAAAAATAAAAAAGCACCATTGCAATTACAAAGTGAACAATGACGGGATGTATCGGGTCTGGGTATGGCAAACCTTGATTATTTAAAGACAGGGAAGGCATTTTGTTCTCCTGACTGTAGATAGACTATTAAGTCAAGTTAGCTAGGCAATTATAATTTGAAAATTGCACTAATAACGATGACTATAGTTCAAATTTTAGTTTATGGCTTAGTGCAATACTTAACGATTCTCTCTATAGATAGATTTGTGAATTCTAAATATCATTCTATAGGATGAAGCAAAATATTTTATATTTGGTAATTATCATTAATTATAATATTTAAAAAAAATTTGACAAAAATATACATGTATCTTGTGTATGTAAAAACTTTGTCATAGTCAATACAATTAATTGTCGTATTATATATTTATATTTCTAAAGATAGATTCAAGCAATCTAATTTTTATTTAAAAAAAGAGAGGTTCGGATGGTAGTGCAATTTGATGAGACTCCAAGTATAAACCAGCCCTGTCATTTTAAGTAAAACTGGTGCCTGTGAACTAGGAATTACAAAGCGCGTTAAATTAAACACCCACTTAGTTTAAGTATTTACTCGATATATAGCACAAAGACGGCTAGGCTTAGATATTTTTGCTTTGAACATAAAATTGGGTGGCACATTGATGATAAAATGATTATTTGAATTATGATACTTTTCAAATTCCGCAGGCATTCCCTTGGGTGTAGCTGTGGTATAAGGAACGGGCTGGAATAATAGTTCTGTAAATTCGACGCGATTGCCATTTAATTTATCCGCAATTGCACTAGATATCTGACTCAAAAAGCTTTCATTTTTTAGTAGTTCAAATAGTACTAGCTTTGCATCTGGTTCCAGTGAAAAGCTGCTGTCAAAGTTATCAATAATTTTTAGCGCCATTGTAATCTTAAATAAACAATATACTCATAAAATTTTACAATAAACTCCCAATTAATTTAGATATATAATTAAATTTAATTTAATTTTATTAACGCGCATTAGCGATTATTAATTGGCACCGTTTTTAAAATCTGTTTTTTAATTACTTTAATACTGCACCTTATAAGGGGATGTATATTATATAACCCCCTTTTTGTTCTTAACTAAGCAAATTTAATGACATGAACCGCTACTAAATATGTTATCCGGGGGGCAAATTATTGGGGTCAATGCCTTGAGATAACAAATAAGCTACCAGTCGTTCTTTTTGCTGACGTTCCTGTTCGGCACGTTGGCTTTCTTGTTCGGCACGTTGGCTTTCTTGTTCAGCACGTAAACGTTCCTGTTCGGCACGTTGGCTTTCTTGTTCAGCACGTAAACGTTCCTGTTCGGCACGCTGATTTTCGAGTTCAACTCGTTCGACAGCCCATAATAACAAATTGCCCTCCGCATCCCACCAACGTAACCAGTAACCTGTTCTTTGTTCTTTTGTTCCTTGCCAAGTTCCCAAAAATAAACCTAATGAGTCAATCCAATGGCGCCCATTTTCATCGGGTTGTTTTAATTCGTAGTGCCCGTTTTCAAGCTGGTAAAATTCTAACAAACCCCCATCTTGGTCAAAAATCACATAAATAGGGACTTGTAAAATTTGTTCGTAAAAGAACCATTTACCTGGTGGGTGAGTTCGTTTGACCGAATATTCTTCGCCATCTTTGTCTGATAAAAATTCCATTATAATTGCAGGCACATCACCTTCTAAGTTAGGTGTGTAGCTTTTACGGTCGCTTAGAATCTCGTTAACTGATGGAACATATAGCCAGTCAGGCGCCTTTATGACTAATTGCCCGTTTACAGTTGCACATAGTCCGAAATTAGAGGCTATTAGCATCTGTGCTAAAATCAGACCATAAATTTCTAAAATTTCGCGTAGGGCACCAGCCACAAGTGGGTGACCTGTACTTTCCACTGGTTTATCCTCCAACCGAAAATCGTCGGGCAACGCTTCCCAAGTTATTACCAGTCCAGTTGAAGATTTGGCTTCACGAAGTTGGGTTGCCATAGGTAGTGTATATAAACTAGTTTTTTACTATTCTAATCTGAATTGCAAATTTTACCTTATAATTTGTCATAACAGGCAGGATGCCTGTTCCACTTGTGCTTTGTTCTACTTCTGGTTTAATGTCCAACGGTGCCACCAGTTGCTTTAACTTTCTTAAAGAATAAAATAGCAATACCGCTAACTAATAAAGCAATAGCAATAAAGTAGAAACAATCATTAAAAGCCATTACAAACGCTTCACGGCGAACTACATTATCGATAGATTTGATTGCTTGGTCTTGGGCAGTGCTTAAATCGGCGCCGCGACTGGTAAAATATTGTGTAAGTTGATTGATTCTTTCTTGGGTTTGTGAATTATATAATGAGACAGAATCACCAAGTCGATTTGAATGGAATTGTTCGCGCGTTGTTAATAAAGTTGCTAACGCAGCAATTCCAATTGAACCACCTAAGTTACGCATCATATTGAATAAACCACTCGCTGAACCCGCATCTTTTGGAGGTAAACCTGCTGTGGCAATTGAAGTTAATGGTACCATAATTAATGGTTGTCCCATTGCCCGAACTAGTTGTGACCAAATTAATTGGTCGTACCCTGTTTGATAAGTTAAGCGCGAGTTCATAAAAGCGCTGACTGAAAATAAAGCAACTCCAAGCGCAACCATAAAGCGTACATCAATACGCTGCATGATTTTAGGAAGAAATGGAATAATAAATAGCTGCGGTACACCTGCCCAAATTAGGACTTGACCGATTTGTAGAGCGTTATATCTCTGGATTTGGGCAAGATATAAAGGTAATATATATATAGAACCGTATAATCCAATGCCTAAAGAAACGTTAACAATACTTGCTAAACCAAAGTTACGATTTTTGATTAGTCTTAAATTTATAAATGGCTGTTTGCGCGTTAACTCAATCACAAAGAATAATGCCAAAAATATAACAGCTAGTATACTTAGACGCACAATTAACTGTGAACCAAACCAATCTTTACGACTACCTTCTTCTAATACAACTTGTAGAGAACCTAAACCAATTGCCATTGAAGCAATTCCAAACCAGTCACCTTGTTTTAATAATTCATACTGAGGTTTTTGCTGAGAAATTCCATACCAAACCCCAGCAAGCATTAAGGCGCCAGGAAAGACATTAATATAAAAGCTATAGTGCCAGCTAAAGTTCTCAGTTAACCAACCTCCTAATGTTGGACCTATAGATGGTGCAAATACGGCAGTTATCCCAAATGCTGCTAGTCCCACTGATTGTTTAGATGGTGGTAAAGTGGTTAATACAACTGTCATTGCACTAGGAATTAACACTCCTCCAGTAAACCCTTGCAGCGCGCGGAATAGTATCATTGAATTTAAATCCCACGCATAAGCGCAACAGATAGAAAAGAATATAAAGAAGGCTGTATTGACTAATAAATATCTTCGCAGTGTAAAGACGCGCGATAACCATCCAGATAAGGGAATTACAATAATTTCGGCGACTAAATATGATGTAGATATCCAAGAACCTTCGTCTAACGATGCTCCTAAACTAGCTTGTATTTCTTGGAGCGATGCGTTAGTAATTTGGATATCGAGTACAGCCATGAATGCTCCTAACATACTCGCTAAGACACCTATCCAGGTTCTTAAGGGTATTTCGGAATTAGAGTTTGGTTTATTTGCGACGCTCATGTTTGCCACTGGAGGACTCCTTAAAAGAAGACGTGATATTGAGACGTGATATATCACGTCTCTACATTGTTTTAATGATTCCTTTTTTTTCGTAAATGGGAATGACTATGCGCCTGAGTGATGGTAACTGCTTGGCTAAGAATATTGAGGCTATAATACAAATAATACCGTCGATAATTAATGTAGTCGGCGCCCCAATTCGTTCTGCTAATGCTCCTCCTAATAAGTTACCAAATGGTGTCATTCCTAAGAAGGACATCGTAAATAAACTCATTACTCGACCCCGTTTGTCTTCGTCTACAATTGTTTGTAATACTGTATTACTAGATGCAACTTGTAGAATTGTTCCGAGTCCAACGAATAACATTGTGAGTAGTGAAAGCGGCAAATGGCGAGAAATAGAAAATGCCATTAGCCCCAGTCCGAGAATACTTGCTGCTAAAACCATTACTTTACCTAGTCCAGCTACGGTTTTTCTTGTAGCTAAATATATCCCACCTCCTAGGGCGCCAATTCCCGATGCAGCCATTAAAAAGCCTAGAGTTTCGGCGCCTCCACCAAGAATTTTCTCAGCATAAATAGGTACAAGGACGGTATATTGAATACCAAATAAACTAATTATGGCAGCATGTAATAATATAGTCCGAATTGGTGGAAAACCAAAGGCGTAAATAAAACCTTCTTTGATTCTTTGTATTGGACTAACATCAGATTTGGGAATTCGCTTTGTTTCAATTCGCATTGCTAGTAACCCTATAATTACAGCAATGTAGCTGATACCATCTATTAAAAAACAATAGCCTGCACCAACGCGCGCTAATATTAAACCACCAATTGCAGGCCCTATCAAGCGCGCGCCGTTGAACATGGTGGAATTAACGGCAATGGCATTTGCTAAATCTTCCCGTCGTTCGATTAATTCAGGTACAAACGCTTGACGTGCGGGAGCATCAAAAGCATTAATAAAACCTTGAACCAAGCTCAAAGCAACTATTTGCCAAATTTGAATTGCTCCCGTCAATGCGAGTGCTGCTAACGCTAGCGACTGCAACATTGCTAGAACTTGAGTACCAATTAAAGTTTTATGACGAGAAAATCTATCAGCAAATACACCACCAAAAGGTGATAGAAAAAAACTAGGTATCTGGCTTGTAAATGCGATGACTCCCAGCATTAAAGGGGAGTCAGTTAGACTATAAACTAACCAAACAGTGGCAAGTTGAGTCATCCAAGACCCAATTAGCGAGATACCTTGTCCGGTAAAAAATAAGCGGTAGTTACGTGAACGAAAAGCTGGTAATGGCACCATAGTTAATAAAAATTAAGAGTTGGGAGGTAGGGTGCGTGACGCTATAACAATTCCAAAATAAAACGAATGGTCTAGTAGCGTCACGCACCTTACTAGATCACTAGCTTCGTTTAGGATTTGTCGTAGCGTCACACACCCTACTTACTTCTACTCGTTCTGGTGCGTGACGCCACTAGCTTCGTTTAGGATTTGTCGTAGCGTCACACACCCTACTTTACTTCTACACTAACTTCTGCTGACATCCCTGGTGTAATCCGTGAGTCATATCCTTGAATACTCGCAGGGTCGAAAACTATTTTGACAGGAATACGTTGAACTATTTTGGTAAAGTTACCTGTGGCATTATCCGGTGGTAACAAAGCAAATTGGGCGCCGGATGCTGGTGAGATACTATCTACTTTACCCTTGAATGCGTGGTGTGGAAACGAGTCAAGCTTGACTTCCACACTTTGTCCAGGTTTCATGTTTTCTAATTGGGTTTCTTTGAAGTTCGCTACTACCCAATATTCATTGTTGACAACTGCCATTAGAGGGGTTCCCGCTTGAACTCTGTTGCCAACCTCAACATTTTTTCGACCAATTCGTCCAGCTGCAGGCGCCGCGATGTTAGTGTACGAAAGCTGTAGTTGTGCGTCTTTGAGCGATGCTTCTGCTTGATTAATAGATGCTTTGGCTGCTTCGTATTGTCCTTGGTTGACGTTAGTTTGTTGTCCACCTGCTGTAGCTTGTTGAAGTCCACCTTTCGATGCTGCTAATTTAGCTTGCGCGCTCGTTACTCCTTCTTGCGCTTGCGCTAACCGTGACTGCGCTGCTGCTACTCCAACTCTTGCAGATGCTAGTTTTGCTTGCGCTTGTTGCACCCCTTGTTGTGCTGCACTCTTTTGCGCTACAGCTACATCATATGCTGCTCTTGCTGTATCTAACTGTTGACGCGGGATGGCGCCTTGTTGGAACAATGCATTATAACGGTTGAAGTCTGCTTGAGCCTTTTGTAAGTTAGCATTTGCCTGTGCGACTTGTGCTTGTGCAGCAGGTATTCCAGCTTCAGCTTGTTGTACATCTGCTTGTGCCGCAGGAATACCAGCTTTTGCTTCATCTACGGCAGCTTGTGCTGTTGATATGGCTGCTAAGGCGCCGCTAACATCACCTTGTGCTTGAGTTGTTTTGGCGCTAGTTGTTTGCGATGCTAAAGCAATATTCGCTTGTGCTGCTTGCGCTTGACGCTGTGCTGCTTTCAATGCTGCATCAGCTTGTTGTACTTTGTTTTGATAGTCGCGCTGGTCTAGTTTCACTAATAATTGTCCTTGCTGTACAAGTTGGTTGTCATTAACCAGCACTTCGCTCACTGTACCAGGAATTTTACTGCTGACTTGGTGAATATGTCCTGCGACAGTTGCGTTATCTGTCTCTTGATGGGTTGAGGCAAACTGCCAATAGCGATATCCAAACCCACCCGCAACAACGGCGCCGACTCCTAACCCAGCCAATATAAATCCTAACGGCTTTTTACCTTTCGCTTTTTCCTTTTTCCCTTTCTCTTGCTCATCCTTTGGTACTTCAGGAGCAACAAATGGTGCTTCAGTTGGCACCGTCTCAACGGTACGTCCTTCTAACTTTTGCATATCTGTAACCATCTCCTTCCCGATTACAATCACAGAACTGTTGTTACTACGTCCGTTTCCGTTAAAGTTGTTTGTATTGGTAGCTTCCATGACTTTTACCCACAAATGCGAATACTCGTTGATCAGAATTAATCGTTGATTAGAAGTAAAAAATAATTTATTTCGGACTCTTTTATTTAGTACGCTTATTATACTTTTAATATAATTATACGTCAAATTATTTAGTATGCGTAATATCTTATCAAAATAGATTTGGGGTTTGCATCACCCAATTAGGAGAAGTTGCCGTACATTTAACTCAACTTAAGGAAGTAGAACGGATTTACGCATAACAGCACTAAGATAGATTTGCGATAGCTTTATTGAGGATTTGTGAAAACAACTCGCGTTCAGATGGAGGAATACCCTGCATTACTTGTTCGCGTAGTTCGACTCCAAGGGGAGGTAAAATCGTCTCAAACTCTCGTCCAGCATCGGTTAGCCAAATGCGCCAAATACGACGGTCTTTTGGGTCGCGTTCGCGTCGCACCAAACCGCGTTCTTCCATCCGGTCGAGTACACCTGTTAAAGTGCCTCCTACCTGCTGCAACTTATCGCCAATGCTAGAAGTTGGCAAACCGTCTTCTTGCCATAGACAACATAACACCAGCCAATGGAACGGTGTAAGTCCATACGGCTCTAACTTTTCTGTAAACTTTCGTGTTAAGAGTTGTGAAAGCAGCTTGATACGATAACCGAGACCATGCGGCGCCAGTACCTGCTGCCACGATGCAATTGCTTGTCCACTACTAGATGTCATCACCATACACGATTACTTAGCATACGTAATATTATCATAGCACAGTTATTTTAGAGCGCTCTATGTTTTTAGTTTGGGTTGGCGCCTCTGCTTGAATATGAGGGGTTAGGGGAGAGGTTTAGTTTTTAAACTTTGTGTAAAGTTTAATTATTTTGGCTGAATATAATTAATTTGACTGTAAAGACTATGTTATGTACGTTCGTCCGCATCTCACAGAGCAGTATTGTACGAGCCACGGTGTCTGTTATATGTGAAGAGTTTATAAAGACGTAACAGAATTGGCAAAATACAAATCAAGCAGTTTAAGATTATCCACAAGTAATTACTTATATAAGTAATTGCACTTATGAAAACAGGGTGCTAATTCTTATAAGTGCAGTTAAGACTTAATTTTTGTGATGTCATTAATTCTGGTGGTATATTCCTTTACCACAGAGACTTCTAGACCACAGAGTTCAGAGAATATAAGAAGATTTGCAACGGATTATAAACGGATGTAACGGATGGTTGATCTTAGATAACTAACCCTTTAGATTCCCGATTTCTTAAAGAAGTCGGGAATCTAACCACCCGCAATTTAAATATTAACTACTGAACAATAAGATTATGCAAGTTCAAAATCAGTTTGACTTTAAATTCAGTCAACAAACTCTGAAAAACCTTCGTTGTCCTAAGTGTAGTTCTCAATTAGAGACGATTGATAATAATTTCAAATGTAGAAATAATCAATGTCAAGCTACATACCCTATAGTCAATTCGATTCCAATTTTAATTGATGATGCTTCTAGTATTTTTTCCATTAACGATTTTATCAATTTTGATAGTGCAACACTTAAACCAAAATCGAAAGTAGAAAGACTGATGATAGATTTCTTACCAGGAATCTCTCTAAATATCAAAGCTAAACAAAATTTTCGAGATTTTACAAAAATTTTGCTTAAACAAAATCCTCATCCGAAAGTTTTAGTTATCGGTGGAAGTGTTGTTGGACAAGGTATAGAAGCATTATCTGAAAATCCAGAAATTGAACTAGTCGATATTGACGTAGCTTTTGGTTCTGGAGTTTCGGTTATATGTGATGCTCATAGTCTTCCTTTTGCCGATGCTTGCTTTGATGGAGTTATTGTCCAAGCAGTACTTGAACATGTTGTAGACCCAGTTCGTTGTGTAGCAGAAATTCATCGTGTTTTGAAACCAAATGCACTGGTTTACGCTGAAACACCTTTTATACAGCAAGTACACTTAGGAAGATATGATTTTACTCGCTTCACACATTTAGGACACCGAAGACTATTCCGTAAATTCTCAGAAATTTCTAGCGGTGCCGTTTGTGGACCAGGAATGGCTCTGGCTTGGTCTTACCAATACTTTTTGTTAAGTCTGTTTAAAAAGGAGTCCATCAGAAAAGTTGTAAAAATGTTTGCGCGTGCAACATCATTTTGGCTGCCGTACTGCGATTATCTAATTATTAATAAACCAGGAGCGTATGATGCTGCCTCTGGCTATTATTTTATGGGTAAAAAAAGCGACATAGAACTGAGTGACCGTGAATTAATTAAGCAGTATAAAGGCACACAATCTGCATCCTTCTAACCAAAGTTCCCGTAGGATAGGCGTCTCGCCTGTCCTACAAAAAGAAGGCGCCGAAGATTATTTAGTTCATGCTCAAATTACACCTGAGCAGTTGCGGGCGAGGACGCCTATGCTACAACGCCCCAAAACTATTGACACAAACCACTAGTACCTTGTTTTGCAACTCAATAGGATAGGTGCCCATGAAGGAACTGCGCTGCGGTAACTGGTCGTCCCACTCATCAGGTGGCAAGCAGTTATAAACTACTTTTGTAGTATGCATGGACATTTTTTCGTCCTTTCTAAGAAATGCTACAAGTGGATTCGTTGATTCATTATTGAAGATTATCTCACCAATTTCTTTGAGAGCATCAATGTATTCTCGTAGGCTCTTTAAGTGTTTTACCATTCAAATACTCCTCTTAGCGTCTAAGCAGTTTAAATCCGACTTGCCCTAACTTCTGCTCGTAAGCAAGTTTAATCAACAGCATCATTGCAGGTTCAACAAAGCGTGAGTTTTTTAGCGTTCCAGCATCAATTGGCTCGACATCAAGCTCGCGGAGTAAATCTGCTACTACTTGTTTTGCTGTTTCATCATCGCCGCTATAAAACACTGTCGCTATTTGATCGCCAAAGTGTCGTGAAGGTGAATTTAAAACTTCTGCAAACACTGGCAATGCTTCAACAACACGGGCGCCAGGAGCTAGTTGGGCAATCTCTTCAGCTGCTGAGGTTGTTGTGCCCGCTGCCAAACCACTCATATCAGGTAACAAGGCGTTAACACAACTAAAGAGAATTTTCCCATCTAGCGAACCAGTTGCTTGAAGCGCATCTTTAACTGCTGCATAAGGTACAGATAGTAATACGACATCACCAAATTGAGCCGCTTCAACAGGTGTACCGACAGTGGCATTATTACCAATTGACTGGGCGATTGCAACAAGCTTTGCTTGATCGCGCGAGTAACTAAACATCAGCTTGTGTCCGTTCTGCGCCCATAATTTGCCCAAGCCACTACCCATACTGCCGGCGCCAATAATTCCAATATTCATACCCATCTCCTGTTATTACGACAGATCAACCCACACGGTTTTTGTTTGTAAGTAAAACTCTAAAGCCTCCCAACCTTGCTCACGTCCATAGCCACTCATCTTATAACCACCAAATGGACTAGAGGGGTCAAAGTGTCCATAAGTGTTGACCCAAACAGTACCTGCTTTTAGTTTCGCTGCTGCTTTGTGCGCCTTTTTGATGTCACGACTATGCACACCAGAAGCAAGTCCATATTGGTTGCCGTTAGCAATACGAATTGCATCCTCAAAGTCATTAAATGGAATGATTGAGAGAATTGGACCAAAGGTTTCTTCACGGGCAATCGTCATATTACTATTAACATCGGCAAAAACAGTTGGCTCAACAAAATATCCTTTACCTGTACCAATGTTTGCCGCTTTACCACCTGCCACAAGCCGCGCGCCGTCCCGTTGTCCAACCTGCATGTAATTGAGTACTTTATCGTATTCGCTCTTGTTCGCAATTGGTCCCATCTGACTGTCTGGGTCGAGTGGATCACCAGGTTTGGTACTTAAAGCTTTTTGCCGTACCCGTTCCACTACTTCGTCGTATACAGAACGTTCGACTAACATACGCGAACCAGCGTAACAAATTTCACCTTTGTTGTAAAACATACCATCGTATGCAGTTTGTGTTGCCGCATCTAGATCAGCATCAGCAAAAATGATATTGGCTGATTTACCCCCTAATTCCATCGTCAAATGTTTCAATGTATCTGCCGAATCTTTGATTACTCGAATGCCGCTAGCAGTTGAACCCGTAATTGCTACTTTCTCAATACCAGGATGTGTTGATAAAGCATTACCAACCGTACCACCCGGACCCATCACTACGTTAAAAACACCAGGTGGCACACCAGCTTCTTCCATCATTTGGGCGACCTTTAACGCAGAAAGCGGTGTTGCCGAAGCAGGTTTGTGAATAATAGTGTTACCACAGGCAAGCGCAGGTGCGAATTTGCTAATTGAAAGAATTAATGGAAAATTAAATGGTGTAATGGCAGCAACAACACCGAGTGGTTCGCGCAAAGTATAGGTGTGCAAACCCTTAGTAGTTTGTTTCACCGAACCTTCGATCTTACTTGCCCAGCCAGCATAATAATGAAACATGTTGGCAAGGTGAGGAATATCTACTGTCATTGAGTCCCGAAACAGGCGCCCCATTTCTTTAGCTTGCAGAAAGGCAAGTTCTTCACCATATTTATGAAATAAATCACCGACGCGCCATAAAATTTCGCCGCGCTCATGTCCGCTCATTTTGCTCCATGCACCATTCTCAAAAGCTTCATGGGCGCCTTCGACAGCAGTTTCAACATCTTCAACAGTACCTTCAGCAAGTTGGGCAACAACCGCTTCTGTTGTAGGGTCAATTGCTTCAAAAGTCTTACCACTCGATGAATCTTGCCACCTCCCGTTAATGTAAAGTTGAGTAAATTTAATCGGGAAGTCTGGGCGGTCATATCTCTTCATTTTTGCTCCTCTTATTGAGACTCAAAACTTCATAAGCTAAAAACTTAAAGACTATTTCATGCGTTTGAGAGTGGAAACTGTTGATCACAATAAGGGATGTATTAATTGTGATATTCTACGTTTTTGCTTATTTTGGTACATTCTTGCTTTTTTTTTGCAAATGCATGTTGTAGAGACACGATGTTCCTTGCGTCTCTACGTGCGAATTTTTGTTATACACTTGTATTATTTATTGATAAATGTATTGGGTGTTACACCAACCAAACGTTTGAAGTAACGATTTAGATGGCTCTGGTTAGTAAAACCACATTGGAGAGCAATGTCAGCAATAGAAAACTTTCTTTGACGCAACAACAACTTTGCCCGCTCTACTCGCTGTTGAATCATATATTGATGAGGTGATATGCCCATCGACTGCTTAAATAATCGGCTAAAGTAGTATTGACTCATGCCAACTGCTGCGGCAAGTTCCGCCAACTTTATATCCTGAGCAAGATGGTCGTGAATATACTCGATAGCTCTACTCAATTGGTACTGTGGTAAACCCTTAGAATGAGTAGAGAGATTTGGTTGAACTGCCGAATAATGTCTGATTAGGTGAGCAGCAAGGGCAGTAGTCAGCGAATCGACGTAAAGACGACTATGTATACTGTTTGTTTCGATTTCTGACGCTAGTGCCATACCAATTTGATAAATCAGTGGGTCTGGTTTTGAAAAGTGTGGTATTAGCTTTACTCGCTCAA
>NZ_JBXXZH010000232.1:0-14980 GCF_059640475.1 Calothrix sp. CBUCES-K 9914 | reverse complement strand
TTGAAATCAAAAATCTCAAAAATCCTATGAAATACTAGGATTATTGATTACTGCTGATAACCCGTCTGACCAGCGCTTGAAGTCTTCCCGACGTTCAAGGGGTACACGGAGCATTTCTGCAATCACAATGATCGGCAGAGGTATAGAGAAAGCTTGCAATAAATCTACCTGTTTGTGTTGCTTCATTTGCGCCAACAACTCGTGAGTCACTTCGGTAATCCGAGGTGCTAGTGCTTCGACTCGATTGGGAGTAAACACCTTTTGTACCAGGACCAGGGCGCGTAGTGACTGATGTTTCGGCGGATCGGTCTGGGGTAAACTCTGAGTAAAATCTTCTCGGTCAAGGGGTTGGGGCGATTTCGATGAAAAGGTTTTCCATTCGCTTAATACTCGTTTCACATCAGAATAGCGAAACACTATCCAAGCTTGTTGCTCTTGGTCATAGAAAGCAGGCGCTTCAGTACGCATTTTAGCCAGCCAGGGATAAGGATTGAGCAGGAATTGTGGATCGGTCGGTAGAAATTTTAAATCGCTATGACAAATCTCCATGTATCAAAAATTGCAAGTTAAACTGAGTCAGATGTTGGCACTATCTGAACATATTGTCTACGAGAGAGAAATCTGTTGTAGAATTACGGAGTTTTACGAATTACTCTTGTGCTAGTTTCAGCAGAGTTTCAATTACCTGCTTGTGCAAAGATTCCTGCGGGACTCCTAAACCAAAGAGGTAGGCGAAGGATAGACCATTGAGCGTTAGACGAATCAAAGTTGCGATCGCCGGATCGAGTCCACTTGCTTCAATTAGCCGTTGCCAATCAGCAAATTTTTCTTGCCAGGGCTTGAGTAATTCTGGATTTTCAGCAACCGCTGCTAGTAAAGCGGTTTGCATTGGACTAGAGTGAGTATTATAATTTTCAAATGACCGGATATAGGCTCTAAGCCAATGTCCCGGTGTATTCGGTGCATCATCTTGCTCCAATTCATGCTTTAGTGATGCTGTTTTTTGATCCATTACCTGTTGTAACATCCCAGCAATCAAGGCTTCTTTGTTGGGAAAGTGGTAAAGTAAGCCGCCTTTACTGACACCTGCTTCGCGCGCAACTGCCTCCAACGTCAATGCCTTTGAACCATGAGCTACCATCACTCGCGCTGCTGCTTCTAGCAATGCATTATAGGTGGCAGACGTAGATTTTGTTTTTTTGCTAGTAGTAGTCATAGAGGTTGAATGATGGAACTATAATAAATTGTCTGGTGAACACAGTTGATTTGGCAACGAGATTGTTAATGTTTTCTCTTATTGCTTCGTCTGCGGGGCAGCAATGCTAGGACTAGATTTATTGGGTTTGCATACTTGAAGAGAAAATCGGTGGGATACAATCATACAGCCTAAAGTTTCATCCAACAAATCCGTAGCATATCGAGCCAGGGGATTTTGAGACAGCAAATTGCTACGGGAACTGAAAGCAGTTTTATTAGGAAGGGGATTTGCAATGGTGAACATAACATTCCTAATCCAAGATTGATATATATTGGATTTAAGTATTTACACTGGTTTACCGACTGGACGGCTTTCTGGACTTTACTGTACTATCCAGACGGTACTATTGTCAACGAGGTAATTCGAGATTTTGGATAATTAATACCTAGGACATAGGTCAAGTAAGTAGAATGAGGTGAAAAACCAAACTATTAGGACTTACGCATTGACAGAACAGTAAAAATGGCAGGTACTGTTTTCAAGGCTTATAGCTAGGGGAAAATAGCGGTTTTTAGCCCCCCTTACCAAGGCAGGGCTGATTCGTTCCCTAAAAATCTTGAAAAATCAAGGGTTTCGCGCAAATCTTTATTGGTAATTTTGCTACCAAGGCGCCGATAAAATAAACAATCACACTTATATTTATGTGCTTAAAAGTCTATTTCATTGCTACCCATACTTATGATTTTTATAGCTAACCATCTTGACAAATCCGATTTGAGAGGGAACGAATCAGCCCTGCTTATTAAGGGGGGTTGGGTGGATCAAACTATTTATTTTAATCACAGTAGATGGACTTTGTATTCCATAACGAGTCACACCTGATACAGCAACTGTATCAACTAGGGGGTCAGTTAGTGAATATGAGTTTTGATTCGCTGGTAAGATATTTGTTTTCCATTCGTTTCCTGTTTTTGTTTGTAATACCCATAACGATACTGGTTGTTTATCTATTGGTTTCCAAGTTAGTTGATTAATGTTAGAAATTGTATTTTTTTGAATCTCTAACATTGGTTTAGTCGGTGGTATGTTGTTTAGCCAAGGTGATGCTGGTACTAATGCTTGATCTAAATAGCTTTTCTGCAATAATAAATCTGAAAGTCCTCCACGGTTTTCCATTAAGGGTTTCATGCTGAAGTGTATGTTACCACTGGCGCCAAGTATACCGTGCGTGCTTTTGATTTGATAAACTATTTCATTAGCATTCCAGTTTTGATCTTCTTTATTTCCAACTCTACTAGTGTAAATTGATGCCCAAAGATGGCGCCCTTTAAGGTTTTGACTTTTCCACCAGTTCAATAGTACAGGATAACTTTGTGCTGTTTGTTCAATTTTCCAATATAGTTGTGGCGAAAAGTAATCTAACCAACCTTCCATCAACCATTTGCGAGAGTCAGCATATATTTCTTCATAAGGATCAAAACCCCCATTCTTGGATATTTGTGCAGGATATCCTGGTCTCCAAACACCAAAGGGACTTATACCAACTTTTACCCAAGGTTTAGCAGTTTTTACACTTTGATATAATCTTTGAACAAATGTATTAATGTTTTCTCGGCGCCAGTCGTTACGATTAAGTTTACCTCCAGAACGTAAATACTTTGAATAACTGATTTCATCAGGAAATTCTATATTCTGCTTCTTAGAGTTTCGTTCTGGATAAGGATAAAAATAATCGTCTATAGTTATGCCGTCTACATCATAACGGTTGACTACATCCATTATGACTTTTAACGAGTAGTCTTGAACCTCTTTTTCTCCTGGGTCTAACCACATGTACTTACCATATTGTCTAACTAAATCAGGACGTGTTCTAGTTATATGAGTTGGCGCCACTCCTGATTTAGCTTGAATATGACTCGCTCGGTAAGGGTTAAACCAAACATGTAATTCTAAACCGCGTTTGCGCGCTTCTGTTATGGCAAATTCCAGAGGGTCATAATATGGAAATGGTGGTTGTCCCATTTTACCCGTGAGAAATTCTGACCAAGGTTCATAGGGTGATGCGTATAATGCATCAGCCATAGGACGAATTTGCAAAATAATAGCATTAAGCTTTAACTGTACGGCTCTATCTAAAATAGCAATCAGTTCTGCTTTTTGTTGGTCTGTAGTTAGTCCGGATTGAGAAGGAAAGTCAATATTGGCAACGCTGGCAACCCATACACCCCGAAATTCTCTTGTTACAGGTGGGGGAGTAATGTTGTTTAATTGGTTTTGTTGCCTGATTTGTTTTAACTGGGGTTGAATTTGTTGGGATTGTACTGGAGAGGTTGCTGCCAGAAAAAACAGTCCGCTTAGAATAGTAGCTTTGATGTTCACAAGATTTTAGCTATAAGATATCAAATCGTAGGATAGGCGTCTCGCCTGTCCGAGAAATATACGCACAGGCAAGATGCCTATGCTACGAATACATGCACAGGCAGGGATGCCTGTTCCACAAATACACTTTCTGATTTTTACAAATTTATTACTTGATTTACTACTTGATTTACATAAATGGCACAATTAAGTTTGAATACTAAACGTCTTGTTTCTTTAGATGTTTTCCGAGGTATTGCTATAGCTTCGATGATACTGGTAAATAATCCGGGTAGTTGGAAGTTTATTTATCCTCCCCTTGAACACGCTCCTTGGCACGGTTGTACACCTACAGATTTGGTTTTTCCCTTCTTTCTATTTATTGTAGGTGTAGCAATGGCTTTTTCTTTTGCTAAGTATCAAGACGGAAATCGCCCTGATAGTTCCGTTATGGGGCGTATTTTACGACGCGGTTTGATATTGTTCGGTTTAGGTTTATTATTGGCGATTTTCTCTCCTTTTCTAGATTTGATTTTAAAAGGGGCACCTATCGACTTTAGTAAGCTGCGTATTATGGGAGTATTACAACGCATTGGTTTAGCTTACGTGCTTGCTAGCTTCGCTGTTCTGAATTTGAAGCGGCGCCAATTATGGGTACTTTCACTTATTTTATTAATTGGGTATTGGGCAGCAATGCAATTAGTTCCCGTTCCTGGGTATGGTGCAGGAAACCTGACACCAGAGGGAAATTTAGCAGGTTATATAGATAGATTAATTTTAGGGACACATATATATAAGGGTGGACCGTTTGACCCAGAAGGGTTATTTAGTACATTACCTGCTGTAGTCACAGTTTTGTCTGGATACTTTACAGGTGCATGGCTACGTATTCAAGCGATAAAAAGCCGTACTAGCCTAAATATTGCTATTTTTGCCTTAATTTGCGTCATTATTGGACATCTATGGGGATTAGTCTTCCCAATTAATAAACAACTCTGGACAAGTTCTTATGTAGTTTATACTGCTGGATGGGCATTACTATTATTAGCCTTATGCTATGAGCTAATTGAAGTTCGAGGTTTAAAACGTTTGGGGTTCCCTTTAGAAGTAATGGGGTTAAATGCAATTTTCCTATTCGTCGGTTCGGGTTTGTTTGCTAGGATACTCAATAAAACCCAAATAGGAGTCGGAGAAAAGGCGCCATCTACATCTAATTGGATATACGAAAAGCTTTTTGCTTCTTGGGCAGGAGCATTAAATGGTTCTTTATTTTTTGCTCTCGCAATGGTTTTATTTTGGTGGATAATTCTTTACATGATGTATCGGCGCCGTTGGTTCCTCAAAATTTAGCTTATCATCGTGCTTCTAAAGACTGACGCAACCAATAAGCAACTGTCCCAAGCACAACCAACATAAACACAGGTACAAACCAAATTCCCCAGCTAAAACTCTGTGAAGTTGCCAAGCCATACATCATACACTGCATAAAAGCAAATATCCATATCAACTCTACTTTCAACCAATTCAACATTGACAGCGCTATCATGTACTGGCGCCGCGCGTTGCTTTCATGAATTGGTACAAGGTAATTAAACTTGTGCGGTGTACGATTTAAATACGTTAAAAATCCATAAAAAAACAAAGCTAAACCAGGCAACATCCATAATATCCGCTTGCTACCCCAACCATTTGGGCGCCCATCCAATCCAAAATGTATAGGTATAGTATCAGGTAATACAAACCACCCATAAATAGCGACTACAAATATTGCTACGAGTCCTGCAATCGCTATCTCGTTAACTCGCCTGTCTTGCCTTGATTCAGAAATTGCTATAACCGGACGCTGGTAACTCATAATACTGACTCCATAAGTGCAATTGAATTATTTTTAACTTACCTCTCTTCCCGGAATACTGAATAGCAATCTTTACTGTCTTTTACAAATTCTCCATGTATTATATTGTAATATGTTAATACATAGCATTAACTCTTGTGGAGCGGGCATCCCTGGCCACCTTTAAAATAAATACCTTAAATATATGGAAAACCCACGTCTAATAAAAATCAGTAAATACCTTAGCAAACACTTACGTCACCAACCAGAAAGAATAGGTATAGAACTTGCTTCAGGTGGTTGGGTAGAAGTAAACAAACTATTAGCAGCTTGCAAAAAATATCAATTCCCTATCAGTAGACAGGAACTAGAAGAAGTAGTTGCTAGTGACGATAAACAACGTTATTCATTTGATGAAACAGGTGCCCTAATTCGTGCCAATCAAGGACACAGTGTAGAAATAGATTTACAATTAGAACCACAAGTTCCTCCAGATATTTTGTATCATGGAACCGGACATAAATCTGTAGATTTAATATTGGAGCAAGGGCTTTTAAAAATGTCCCGTCACCATGTACATTTATCAGCAGATATTGAAACCGCTACAAAAGTCGGCGCTAGACGTGGTAAACCAGTAGTATTTATAGTTGATGCTGCAACAATGTACTCGCACGGAATTAACTTTTACTGCTCAGATAACGGCGTTTGGTTAGTTGATAGCGTGGCGCCGGAGTATTTGAAAAAAGTGTAGAATTTATTTTTAGAAGATACCATGACTTACAAAGAGTGGCACGTAAAAACTGTAGGGTGCGTGAAAGCTATTAAAATCTTCAATCAAACGAAAAATTAAAATGCTTTCACGCACCCTCCACTATGAATATCGGTGCGATCAGGCTACAATTTTTTTCGTAAAAAGTGGAATTTTTTGGTGGTGTCACACAGCCTACACGCACCTGACGACAGGCGCCAATGCCCCAGAATTAATGACACAGACCAATAGTAGTTCGTGTCATTAATTCTGGTCGGCTCACGGCGTCTCGCCTGACCGGACGCACAGGCGAGGATGCCTATGCTACAACTTTGTATCTCTGAACTACCTACAAATGGCAAATACAGAGTATGATTTTTCCTTGACTGATGCAAAGTTAATAAGAGTATTTTGTTGACTTTGCCATGCCTACGGTTTGCAAAGTCTATCAACTCAGTATGATGCAAAAAATCCTAAGCCTCACTACCACACTGTCTCTCAGCTTACTAGCACTCATGTGTGGATGTTCATCGAACTCCCCTGACAATGCGTCTTCTGGTTTAAATGGTATTGTCAATGCTGTGGCGCCGATCAAAAAGCCAATACCTTTGACTGTGGCGCCAGATAACCCCGACCCAGCAATAAACGCCAAAGTTGAGCAGTATCTAAAATCTATAGCACCACTTGGTTCAAATCAGCAGACTCACGGAGTTTGGATGCAATCAGGTGATAAACTTTTGGCAAATCATCAAGGAACTGTTCCAATTACCGCTGCTTCCATATCTAAAGTAGCCACAACCCTGGCAACGTTAGAAACTTTTGGTCCCGACCATGTATTTGTAACGCAATTTGGTACAAATGGAAAGATTGAAAATGGGGTTTTGAAGGGTGACTTGATAGTTCAAGGAGGTCAAGACCCATTTTTTGTATGGGAAGAAGCTATTCCTTTAGGCAATACCCTTAACCAAATGGGTATTAAACGTGTTACTGGTAATTTGGTACTGGTAGATAAGTTCTATATGAACTTTAGTCGTGACCCGGAAACAGTAGGAAGATTATTTCAAACTGCCTTAAATAGTCGTCTTTGGAATCGTCAGGTTAATAATATATACGCAACGCTGCCTCCAGGTACAGCAAAACCTCAAGTTGTTATTAACGGCAAAGTTAAAACCTTACCATCCGTTCCCCCTGACTTTAAGTTATTGGTACGTCATAACTCTTACCCCGTTGCTGAGTTGCTCAAAAAAATGAACAATTATAGTAACAACGCAATGGCAGAAATGTTTGCCTCGGCAGTTGGTGGCGCCTCTGTGGTATCACAAAAAGCAGCAGCAGCAGCAGAAGTACCGCAAGACGAAATTTACCTGATCAATGGTTCAGGGTTAACCTACGAAAACAAAATTTCTCCACGCGCGGCAGTGGGAATGTTTCGAGCTATAGAAAAATATCTCCAACAACACAACATGACAGTTGGGGATGTTTTTACAGTTACAGGACAAGATAAAGGAGTATTGGAACAGCGAAAAATTCCCAAATTCTCAGTAGTAAAATCAGGTAGTTTGGATACCGTGAGTGCATTAGTCGGAGCATTACCAACACAAAACCAAGGAACGGTATGGTTTGCAATAATGAACAAAAGCGGAGATTTAGTTAAATACCGCAAAGAGCAAGATACATTTCTTACCAAGAAAACTACAGAATGGGGTGTAGCAACAGCTTCGCCAACAGAACTGGCGCCAAATCCCGCGCGTAAAGACAAAATATCCAGCAGCGAAATAATAGGCGTACAACAACAATAACCTAGAATAGAAGCGAGAGTAGGGTGCGTGGCGCCATCACAAAACATCAACGTAGCGACAAGACGAATAGCGCCACGCACCAACTCCCAATAATCACTCTATAATTTGACACACGCTTATTTGTGAAAGTAAAAATATCTAATTTAGGATATTCAAAAAGACCTAGCTTCTTTGAAAGCTTTTCCCTTAAATGTGGTTTCTACGGTTGATTTAATCGAGGATGCAGCAAATATAGCTGTAAAAACACAATATCTCTGCTTACGATGCTTCTTATGTTGCTCTTTCACAGCGAGTTAATACCACTTTGTTGACGCTCGATTTACGTTTGGTAAAAAATCTTGCTGCTACATCCTATAGTATCTGCTCTTTTATTGACTTCGATATTCCGACTTTACCTTGATTTTTGATGCTTTATAGATTCGGTAGTATAAAACGTGGTGCCTGTATTAGCCTGTAATTACTATTCAACTCTTCAAAATTTATTTTTTTCTCACAAAATAACGACAGTTGCCCGAACGTGAGCTAAACTGTAAAAAAACTGCTGGAGGACGGACTGTAACCGCCCTCGATAGCAGAGGAACGCTAATGTGTAAGTTATCATGATGTTTCTGGAAAAATCTTCCGGGTAAATCCTGAAGTATTTGACAAGGATATCAGCATGATTCAGTAGTTTTACAGTGGTAATGAGAACGGTAATAGTATCACTTTTTCAAGTATCCTTGTTTTTGGAGTCCCTACAGTGCATCTGGGTCTATGCCCAAGCTGCGAAGCTTTTCACGCAAACGAGCATTTTCTTGTTCCGCGAAATTGAATTTTATTTAATGGCGCCGTTGTAGAGACGTTACATATAACGTCTCCACATCACATTACATTATTATGATTAAACCATACGTTTGTTCTATTTAATTGTTCGATTAGTTTTGTTGGTGGGAAGATTAGCAACGGATTATAAACGGATATAACGGATAGTTAATTTTGAGCAGTAGGGTGCGTGACACTACTAACGTTTTAAAACGAAGCCCTTCGACTGGTAGTGTCACGCACCAAAATTTTGTTTGTAATTAATAAATTATCCGTTACATCCGTTTATCCGTTGCAAATACTAGCCTAATTTATTTAAAATACATTCTGCAATGCGTTGTGCGGCGCCTGACTTGCCCATTCTTCTTAGACCGTTTTTTGCAATTGCGTGTAGTTTATCAGGGTAATTAAAGAGGTTTTGTACTTGTTGACCTATATTGGCAGCTTGTTCAACTAAAATTATTGAATGGCCTAAGAGACGACTTTGAGCTTCGGCAAATGCAGGGGTAAATTGTGGACCTTTACCCGGTATTATAAACGCGGGCTTGCCTAACCCAACAAATTGCTCTGTAGCGGTTCCTGCCATTGCTATTGCCATATCCCCCATATGCAGACAGTCGTTATAAGCGTTTTGTGTTAGGACGAAATAATTATTTTTTAGTTTAAATGTTAAGGCGTTGGTGTCGGAAAATTTGAAAGGTAGTTCTTCTAATGAAATACGTTCCCAACCTTGCTTCGTTAGAGCATTAGAAAGAATACTACAATCTACACTCTTGGCAATGGCACCTAGAAATACTAAATTCCTAGAGGTATGTGTTGGAACTTGAACGCCCATACTATCTAGTAAGGAAGAAACACCAATCATTATTTGTTCCCAGTTTGCATATGCTTCGGGAGCGCGCGAACCAGGCAACAAAGTCACAACCAAAGGGCGAACCATTTCTTTGTGTTCAGCATCAATACTGTAAGAACGGTATGTAGGGAACGACGGTTCTAGTCCATCCATCATTGGGTTGCCTAAGTCAAATGCTCTTACACCCATTTTTTGTAAAATCTCTGTTGTTAATGAATCTCTAGGAAACACCGCTTGACAACGGCGCTGAGTCATTAACCAACGTTCCCACGGATGGTATATTGAACCTGAAAAGTTTTCCCAGTAGGCGCCTTTATTGGTTCTTTTCAATAGCCCAACTTCCGAACGCACGTGATATTCAGATTTTGCAGTTCCAACAAACGCATAATTAACGCCGCTAACGAAAGCAAATAGTAACGGTACAATATCGCCAACAGCTAAAACAGCACTTGGATGACCCGAATAAGTTTTGACCCATTGTTTAACAGCTTTAATTTGACTCAACGTCAACTGTATCAAGCCTCCTTTTACATCGCGTACTAGTTGCTTCGAGTCCATATATACAAACCCACCACTAGGCATTGCTTGCACAGAACCAATAAAGGGCACATCGAGTTTTTTATACGCATGTCCCTCTCCTGCTAAAGGCAGGACAAAGATTTGCGGTGGGTTTTCGCACTTTCGGAGTTCTTGTAAAATCGTACTCGCGATTATGTCCTCGCCATGACCGTTGCTCAATACCAGTAACCGTAGCTGTGAAGTCATATTTTAATAATTACTTAAGAAATAGGGAGTAAAAGTGGTGTATGTATTGGAACATTTAGCACTACTTAACTGTCTAGTTGAGTTAAGAGGAAAAATGGGGAAGGCAAGCATTTTCTCGGTGCTGGAAGTTAGTATTATCCCCATTGCTTTACCTCGCTACAACTAACTCCCAGTTAAATCAGGCAAATTTTATGCGAGTTTCTTCGGCTGCAATTTTAACACTCGCCAGTGTTTCTGCTGGCAATTTTTCTCTTCAAGCAGTTGCTGCTCCTACTTCAGGAACGGCGCCTGTTGCAAACAAAAGTAATATAGTAGTACCTACACTTGATAGCACTTCGGCACGAGTTGAAACAGTTGCTCAACCTGAAACCGCTGATTCCCCCCAATTCTCCCAGAATACTGCTGCTATGCAAAGTCGTGCTAGCAACAATTCAGTAGTCATAAAAACTCAGCCAATTGGAAACACCGAAAAAGCACCAATTCCAATTCCTGTTCCTTCCATACAATCTCAACAATCTCAAACCAAAGCACCAGTTCCAATTTCTGTTCCTTCTGTACAGGCAACACAAACCAAAGCACCAGTTCAAATTGCAGTTCCTTCCATACAGGCAACGCAAACCAAAGCACCAGTTCCAATTTCTGTTCCTTCCGTACAGGCAACGCAAACCAAAGCACCAGTCCTAATTCCTGTTCCCTCAGTAAGAACTGCTTCAAAACCTACACCTGTTCCAAAACCAACAACTAACAATATTAATAAACCGACGCCTATCACACCTGCCCCAAAACCTATTACGCCTGTACCAACTGTACAACCAACTCCAGAAGACCCAAATCTTGTAGTACCAGCGGTTGATGTACAAATAGTCGGCGCCACTCAAGAATTACAAGATATTATTCGTCAAACCATTAAAACTAAAGTTGGGGGAGACACAAGTGTTGCTCAAACCCAGAAAGATGTAGCAGCCATATTAGATACAAAGTTATTTAGCAGCGCGCGTGCAAGTAGTACAAATACACCCAATGGCTTAAGAGTGATGTATCAAGTACAGCCTCTGGTTGTAAGGTCTATACAGTTATCTGGCGCCAAGGCATTAACATACAAAACTGCTCTTGAACAGTTTAAAGACATACTGAGTAAAGATATTAGTCCATCAGGTTTAAAGCAAACTGTACAAAAAATAAACCAGTGGTATAAGAATAATGGTTACAGTCTTGCGCGCGTTATTTCAATTCAACCTGACCAACAAGGTATTTTGACAGTTAATGTTGCGGAAGGAGTGGTAAGTGATATCAAGTTCAAGTTTGTAAATGATAACGGTGAAACGGTTGATGGTAAGGGAAAACCCGTAACCGGACGTACTAAAACAGACTTTATCACCAAACAATTAAAGTTAAAGTCGGGTGACATATTTAAAGATGATATTGTGCGTCAAGACGTGATGCGCTTATACGGCTTGGGTATATTTGAAAGCGTTAACGTCACACTTGATGGTGATGCAACAAAAACCGATGTTGTTTATTTAGTTAAAGAAACAGGCGCCCGTTCAATAAATTTAGGTGGTACTTACAACGCTGACCAAGGTATTTTAGGCACACTCAACTACCAAGACCGAAACGTCGGTGGTATCAACGATACTTTAAGCGCAAACGTTCAAGTCGGGCGCCGTGATTTGCTATTTGACAGCACCTTTAACAGTCCCTACCGTGTTACAGACCCCGACCGCATTGGCTACACTATCAACGCTTTCCGAAAAAGCGGACTTTCAGAAATCTTGAATGGCGATATTAAATTAGCCAACGGTGACAAAATCCGCGAAGGTAAAGTTGGTGCTAGTATTAGCTTCCAGCGTCCTCTTGATGACTGGAATGCTTCATTAGGTTTTAACTATGAACGTGTTAGTATACGCGACCGTGATGGCAAAATAACTCCTAATGATGAACTCGGTAATCCTTTAACGGCAAGTGGAACAGGTATTGATGACTTAGCAACTGTTTCACTGACAGCAACGAAAGACCGGCGTGACAATCCTCTTAACCCTACCAACGGTTCGATACTCAAACTTAGTACTGAACAATCAGTTCCTCTGGGTAACGGCAATATTTCAATGAACCGACTTCAGGCAAATTACAGCCAGTATGTTCCTGTCCAACTTTACAAAAGTAAACAGCCTCAAGTTTTTGCAGTTAATCTCCAAGCAGGTACAGTTTTAGGTAACTTGCCTCCATACGAAGCATTTACATTAGGTGGTCCAAGCTCTGTACGCGGTTATGACGCTGGTAACGTCGGTAGCGGTCGCAGTTACGTACTTGCTTCTGCTGAATATCGGTTTCCCATAATTCAAGCGTTAGGTGGTGTTGTTTTTGCTGATTATGCTTCTGATTTAGGTTCGGGTGATACAGTAATAGGTAATCCCGCTGGAGTACGTGGTAAACCTGGAAGTGGCTTTGGCTATGGTGCAGGTGTTCGATTTGATTCTCCTCTTGGTTTACTACGCGCGGACTACGGTATTAATGACCAAGGTGAAAGTCGTCTCCACTTCGGCATCGGACAAAGATTTTAGTCATTTCTTTTTCCGTCTCTTTCGTTTTGTTCTTTCCTGGTATAAAGAATGGTCAATTTACCTACCGCATCTATAATTAAATAGATTTGTTATTGAAAGATTATGCGGAGCGCGCAACTATGACAGGTAAAGGACAGGGATTTGGCTTCGGTTTAGGTAAAATGAAAGAACTAGCCGACGCTTTCAAAAAAGCCCAGCAAGTTCAAGAAGGCGCCAAAAAGCTCCAAGAAGAGTTGGAGTCGATGGAAATTCAAGGCGAAGCGGGTGGTGGTATAGTTAAGGTCGTTGTCAGTGGCAACCAAGAACCATTACGGGTAGAAATTTCTCCCAATGCCTTAAACGAAGGAGCAGAAGTACTGTCTGATTTAGTTACTGCTGCCATGAAGGACGCTTACATCAAGTCCACAGCTACAATGCGCGAGCGAATGGAAGATTTGACGAGCGGACTGGAACTGCCTGGATTTTAGTTAATTTTGATTCCCGATAACTTTGAAGAAGTCGGGAATCTGAAACGTTTATTAATCTTGATTAACTTTATGACATACAAACTTTTATTTGTCTGCCTTGGTAACATCTGTCGTTCTCCATCAGCAGAAAACATTATGAACCATTTGATTCAGAAAAATGCTTTAAGTTCTCAGATTATTTGTGACTCCGCAGGAACTTCCAGTTATCACATTGGTAGTTCCCCTGACCGTCGTATGAATACAGCTGCTCTTCAAAAACTAGGTATTACGCTCCAAGGTCGAGCTAGGCAGTTTCAAAAATCTGATTTAAAAGACTTTGACCTCATTCTCGCTATGGATAAAGATAATTTACAAGATATTCTAGCTCTCGATACTTCATTACAGTTTCATCATAAAGTCAAATTAATGTGTGATTTTTGCTCGCGTCACACTCTTACAGAAGTTCCTGACCCTTACTATGGTGGCGCCGAAGGGTTTAATCAAGTGATTGACTTACTTGTTGATGCGTGCGAAGGTTTACTCTCCCATGTAAGTACACAACTGCCTTTATAGTACAGTTTTTACCTAAGAACCACTGTAGGCGCCAGTCCTAATTTGTTTTCAAGCACTAAGAAATCATTTATAATACATAAGTACACTAAACTTAACATAATTTATTAATTTAAGATTTTCTTTATAAATATACCAAACGACGGTTATAGAAGGATAATAGTGTCATAGTATGGACAGTAAAAGTACTATTCTTGTTTAATTGTGGTGATTCATAGTGCTTATAACGTCGAATTTGTAAGTCGGGGTTTACAGACCATGCCCTTGACAATTCTTGTTGTGGATGATGATTTAGGCACTCGTTTATCTATCAGTGATTATCTGGAATTATCTGGCTACTCAGTAATTGCTGCGGATGATGGTGAACAGGCTTTAACAATGGTAGAACGCTGCCATCCCGACCTGATAGTCACAGATATTGTGATGCCACGAATGAATGGTTACGAACTAGTTCGTCGAGTTCGTCAGCAGTCAATGTTTCGTTTATTACCTGTAATATTACTCACAGCACGAACCAAAACTCAAGAACGCATCTTGGGTTATCAATCAGGATGTGATTTGTACTTACCTAAACCATTTGAACTGGAAGAATTAGCTGCAGCGATTCGTAATCTTTTGGAACGCTCACAAATTATTCAATCCGAATATCGTTTATCGCACAATGAGGAGTTATACCATCAAAATAATCCTATATCTGTAGAAAAAGCACACTTATTTGAACACTTGAGTAATCGAGAACAAGAAGTGCTTCGACTGATTAGTGAAGGGCTTTCCAATGTGGAAATTGGTGATAAACTTCATCTTAGCCCACGTACTATAGAAAAGTACGTTAGCAGTTTATTCCGAAAAACAGCAACTAACAACCGCGCGCAGCTTGTACGCTTTGCTCTTAAACATGGTCTTATAGAGTAGAAAGTGCTGAGTGCTTGGTGCTGAGTAGAGTTAGGAATTAGGAATTAGGAGTTAAAAGAGGTAGTATCACGTACTCAGCACTCAGCACTCAGCACTCAGCACTCAGCACTCAGCACTCAGCACTCAGCACTCAGC